>CAJONN010000092.1 GCA_905235955.1 uncultured Marinilabiliaceae bacterium | reverse complement strand
AAGGCGACAACCGCGAGGTGAAAATCGGGTTCCGTGCTAGTTGTTGAAAGCAATTTGTTGGTTATATTTCTTTCGCCCATTCGGGGCTACTTTACTTGCGAAACTTGAGCTACTTGATAGATTTAATGACACGTGCGGGAACGCCAACAGCCATAGAGTATGGCGGAATATTATGAGTAACAACGGCATTGGCACCAATGACAGAACCTTTACCGATAGTTACACCGGGCATTACACAAACATTTTCACCCAACCAAACATTATCTTCGATATGCACTGGCTTAGAAATAAGTGCACGCTCAGCCCAAGGTATATCTCGTTGTTCTTCTGTGAATTGTCCGTGCTGATGATCTGTTATCAGTACACGGCTTCCCATAAGTACATTGTCGCCTATAGTTACTTCGTTGATTACACCAATATGGCAGTGATAATTGCAGATGACGTTTTTGCCAAGATAAAGGTGCGGATGATATTGATGTCCTGCATAATAGTCGAAGCAATCGATGCGTAACCCCGGATGAGATTGAAAAAATCCGCTGAATTGGATATATTCCTTGCCTTTAACATAGAACGGCGCGGCGATGCGAATATCTTTACTTGACAATTTGGCCTTGTCTGCTATTTTTCTGCTAAACAATTCACCTTGCCGTTTGTCTAAATGCCGACGTAGCCAAAGCATTGGTTGTGAAAGCAAATAGTCTATTTTTCGAAAGATGTTCATGCTCTGAGGAAATAATAAGTGTCTATCTTTTATCTGGTATGTTTTTTAGTGTATTTTTGAGTAGTGTGTAGAAACGGTCTACGCTCTCTATGTTTACTCTTTCGCTGGGTGAGTGAGGGTGCTCTATTGTTGGACCAAAACTTACCATATCCCACTGTGGGTATGTACCTGCCATTATTCCACACTCCAATCCGGCATGTATGGCGCGTACGCTTGGTTTTTTACCAAAGAGTGATGCGTATGTGTCGCTCAGTACGCGTAAGGCTTCTGATTGTGTGTTGGGAGCCCACCCCGGATATTCGCCACTCATCTCTACTTCGGCACCTGCAAGTCGCATAATACTCTCTATTGATGAGGCTATGTCGTCTTTGGCTGAGTCTATTGAGCTGCGCACAAGTATTTTTACGTCGATTATGCCATCGTGAGAATCAACAATGGCGAGGTTGCTCGATGTCTCTACCAGATTTTCCATTTCGGTGCTCATACGTATTACGCCGTTGGGACAACCATGTATGGCGTTGATAAGGTCGTCGGCCGACATTTCATCCATCACTGTTTGGGGCTTCTCTACTATTTGAGCTGTAAATGATAGGTTTTGCTCTGTGCCAGAGTATTCGTCTCTAAACATATCTTCAAACTCCTCAACAGCTTCGATAAAGTCCTCTTTGTCTTCGCTATCGATGGTGATGATAGCCCAAGCTTCGCGAGGTATAGCGTTGCGCATGTTGCCACCATGTACTTCGGCAAGCATTGCTTCGTAGTTGGCTGCTGCATATTTTAGGAATCGGAAGAGGAGTTTGTTGGCGTTGGCTCTGCCAAGAGATATGTCCATACCAGAGTGTCCGCCATGTAGCCCGCTTATACATACTTTGATAGCAATGTCGTCTGGGGCAGTTTCTACTTGTGCGTATCTGAATTTTGCTCCAACATCAAGACCACCTGCACAACCTATGTATACTTCGCCTTCGGTTTCAGAGTCGAGGTTGAGTAGTATTTGTCCGTTCAGTATGCCACTTTTTAGTTCCGATGCACCAAGCATACTTGTCTCTTCATCTATGGTAACAAGTATTTCGAGTGGTCCGTGCACAGCATCTTTGTCGGTCATAATGGCCATTGCGGCTGCTACGCCTATGCCATTGTCGGCACCAAGTGTTGTGCCGTTGGCTCTTACCCAGCCGTTGTCTATTATGGTTTCGATAGGGTCGGTTTCGAAGTTGTGCTGTTTGTTGTCGTTTTTTTGTGGCACCATATCAGCATGTCCTTGCAGTATTACGCCTACCTTGTTCTCCATGCCAGCTGTGGCTGGTATGCGCACAATGGTGTTGCCACAGTCGTCGCGAAAAGCTTCGTAGCCCAATTGCAATGCTGTGTTTTTGATGTATTCAAGGGCTGCATTGGCGTGTGCCGATGGACGTGGTATTTGTGTGAGGGCATAGAAGTGTTGCCATACGCCCTGTGGTTGGAGTTGTGTTATCTCTTTTCCCATAATAGTTTATTTTTTGCTATTGTCAACTTTTATGGCGTTTATCTCTGTTATTGCGCCGTTGTTGGGGTTTAGTCTGATGGTGTTGTTGGTTAGTGTAGTGGCTGGCAATGTGGCTTCTTGTCCGTTTTGGCTACATTGTATGTTGGCTTCGGTGAGGAGTATGTTTCGGTCTATTATTTTCACGTTTATTGTTCCCGGAATGATATATCTGAAGCCGTTTATTGGGTTTTGTTTGCGTTGCTTAGAGTCGGCCTGATAGGCGTTTACATTGCTTTTTTGTGAATAGTCGATGTCGATGTATACGGGTTTGCCTGTGATGTCCATAGCATCTAAAAAGCCGTCGGTTTCAGAGAAGCGAAACAAAACGGTGTTTGTGAGGCTTGTTGCGCCCGGCTCTATGTCGAAGTATTTGGTTACTATGGTTTTCTCTTCTTTGCCAGCGAAGAGTGAAATATATTCGGCTTCGAGTTTGTCTATTTCACTAAATACTTTGTCATACGAACCTTCGTCGTGTAGTATGGTAGCGTCTTCACCGCCAAGCAATGAAATGCGTTTATCGCGTAGGCGATATATTGAGAGTGCTGCCTCTTCGGCCATAGCTGCCGTTGATGTTTTTGTGAGCACGTTGCGTCCGAGTCTGACGTTGTCGAATGTAGGTTCTGTTATGTCGCTATTGTTGTTGGTTGTTGTATTGTTGCTGCTTTTGCCTTTGTGAGCTGTGTGTGTAGCGTTGATGCTCTCAATTATGCCTCTGTTGGTGAGCTGAATGGCTGGCAATGTTGTGCCACTTATTTTGTATGTGCGGTTTGCATCGGGTGTGCCAAATGCTTCAATGCTTACGTTTTTGATGCTCCATGTTTTGCTATCTTCAGTTATTACATCGTTGAGGTTCAGGAATTTGTTGGAGTAGCGATAATATGGACCAGCTTTTCTGATAGTAACTTCGGCCTCTACTTTGATGCGTAGCATAGTTTTAGGAAGCGAGTATATGATGCCACCATTGGCTGCGTCAGCATCTTGAGATATTGGGGTGATGGTAACAGTTTCTTTGTCTTTGGCTTGTATTGTAGCCGATGCTGCTAATGCAGCTATCAGTATGGCTGTTAGTTTTTTCATATTTTTTTTGATGTTTTATTTTTATGCAAACTTATAACTTATAGTTCAAAGCTAAGCAAGCTCTTCTGCCAATTTCTCCAAAGCCTTTATTTCGTCTCTATATTGTGCTGCGGCAATAAAGTCGAGTTCTTTGGCTGCTTTTTTCATATTTTTTTGTGCCGTAGCAATAGCTTTTTCTATTTGTGGTTTGGTAGTGTATGTGGCACTTGCTTCTGCTACTTTTGCCTCTTGTCGGGCTATTTCAGCATACTCTTTTACGTTGGCAGTTTGTGTGAGTAGGTTGTTGGTAAGAGCCTTATTGAGTGCTTGTGGCGTAATGTTGTTGCGCTCGTTGTATGCCATTTGCTTAGCGCGTCGCTCATTGGTTGAGTCTATGGTGGCTTGCATCGATGGCGTTATTTTGTCGGCATACATTATCACACGTCCGTTGAGGTTGCGGGCTGCGCGTCCTGCAGTTTGTGTCAGTGAACGTTCTGAACGCAAGAAGCCCTCTTTGTCGGCATCGAGTATAGCTACGAGCGACACTTCTGGCAGGTCGAGTCCTTCGCGTAGCAAGTTGACGCCTACCAATACATCAAATTCGCCAGCACGTAGCTCTTCCATTATTTTGATTCGGTCGAGCGTGTCAACGTCAGAATGTATGTAGGCAGTGCTTATTCCCATGCGTATGAGATATTCGCTCAGTTCTTCGGCCATGCGCTTTGTTAGTGTAGTTACAAGGGTGCGCTCATGCAGTTTGATGCGTTCGTTTATTTCGCCAATGAGGTCGTCTACCTGATTTACGCTGGTGCGCACATCGATGATGGGGTCGAGCAAACCGGTGGGGCGCACTATTTGTTCTACGTATACGCCTCCGCTGTGCTCAAGCTCATATTCGGCTGGCGTGGCACTAACGTAGATTATTTGGTTGGTCATCTGCTCAAACTCTTCAAATGTGAGCGGACGATTGTCTTTGGCGGCTGGCAATCGGAAACCATACTCTACAAGTGCATCTTTGCGCGAGCGGTCGCCACCATACATGGCTTTTATTTGTGGCAACGTTACGTGGCTCTCGTCTACTACTATTAAGAAGTCTTTTGGGAAATAATCGAGCAGACAAAACGGACGTGAACCAGCCTCTCTGCCGTCGAAGTAGCGTGAATAGTTTTCTACTCCGGGACAATAACCAAGCTCTTTTATCATCTCAATGTCATATTCCACACGTTGTTGCAACCGCTTAGCTTCAATGCGTTTGCCTTCGGCTTCAAACATTGATATTTGCTTCATTAGGTCGTCTTGTATCTGCCTAATAGCTTGTTGTGTACGGTCTTTTGAGGTCAGAAAAATGTTGGCTGGGAATATCTTGAAGTCGCTAAAACGCTCAATGGTGCTATTGTTTATTGGGTCAAACGACTCGATGCTCTCTATCTCATCGCCCCAAAATATTATGCGCAAAGCATAGTCGGTGTAGGCAAGGTAAATATCAACGGTGTCGCCTTTTACACGGAAGTTGCCACGGTCGAATACTACTTCGTTTCGGCTATAGAGCGAGTCGGTGAGTTGGCGTAAAAATGTTGTTAACCCAATATTTTGCCCCACTTTCACATCGATAACGCCAGCGTAGAAGTCGTCAGGGTTGCCCAAGCCGTAGAGGCACGACACTGATGAAACTATGATGATGTCGCGCCGCCCTGACATTAGTGCCATTGTTGAGCTGAGGCGCAATTTGTCGAGCTCTTCATTTATAGCAAGGTCTTTTTCAATATATGTGTCGGTTGATGCTATGTAGGCTTCGGGCTGATAATAGTCGTAGTACGAAACGAAATATTCTACAGCATTGTTTGGGAAAAATTCTTTGAATTCGCCATATAGCTGTGCGGCTAATGTTTTGTTGTGGCTCAGCACCAATGTTGGCCTGTGAGTTTGTGCTATGACGTTGGCAATGGTAAATGTTTTGCCCGACCCTGTGACGCCCAGCAGTGTCTGATGCTTCAAGCCTCGGTTTATGCCCTCAGCAAGCTCTCTGATGGCTTGTGGTTGGTCGCCCGTCGGACTATATTTTGATACTAATTCAAAGTCCATTGCTTATTCAATGAAAAAGAGGCTGCTTTTTTGAGGCAACCTCTCTTATGTTTTCTACTTTTTTCAGATTTTGTATTGTGTGTGTATGCACACAAAAATGTTCTGTTGGGTAGCCACTATCAACGACGTCTGGTGCGTTGAGCATTGCGCCTATATGCACGTCGGTTGTTCAAGTATGTCTTGCGGTTGTACTTAGATGATGTCTTGAAAGTAGATTGGTAGAACTTGTATGAAACACCCACCACGATAGAGCCAATCATATCATAGTTGAATTCACCCAATATTATGCCATTGTCTTTATCTGTATATCGGCTGTCGTGTCCATCAAGCTTATCAGAGTTGTTGCCAAATGGTACAGTCAGCTTTGTTTCCAACCTAATGCCCCAATTCTTGTCATAGAAATAGCGTACACCCAAATCAAGAAATGCCATAGGCGTAGTCGTAAAACCTTCTACATTGAAGCCCGCTATATCTGAATATTGATCTAAGTATGGCGCTGATGTTTTTGGATTGAACAGCATTATGCCCACACCAGCACCTACGTATGGTTCAAACAAACGCTTGTCGTAGTATTTTCCGCCTGTATTCAGAAAACGATAGTCTACACCCAAATCCCACACATAGTAGTTTGTCTTAAAACTTGCAGGCCAAAAATAACGATCTATTTCGCCAGCAATAACACCACCATCAATGTCGGTGCGAATGTCAAGTATTGGCAATACTTCTCTGCGTGCAGTAAGTTCGCCACAGAAACGTACTTTGTTGTTGTCGCTAATATCTCCGTGAAAAATATTCGGACCTACTTTAACTTCTGCGCTAAAGCCACGTAATATCCACGGTATCTCTTTTCTGTTGCTATATTGGGCACTGGCGTTAGTAGCTAAGGCTGAAATAGCTAATGCTAATATCAGTATGTATTTTCGCATTCTTAATGTTTTTTTTTCATTTACTTAATAGCCCCAAATATACTCACTATTTTTGGGATTTTTATTTAATATCATACACTTGTATCTGATTGACAGATAATTAAGGGTAAATATTGTATTTTTCACAAATGCGAACTATATAAGTACGCAAAAAGTTGCCCCAAAGTTAGCATATTTTTGCCATGATATAAAAAATTGTCTATTTTTTTGCATTAATTTGTTGTTGAAATAGTATAAAACCTTTTTTCTCATTTTAAATAAATGAATGTATACAACCATTATTCACTAAAAAGGCTCAACACCTTTGGCATCGATGTAGCAGCTCGCCTCTTTATCGATTGTTTTTCTGTTGATGATGTTAGGCATATGATATCTTATGCTGGTTCGCAACCTATTTTTGTGCTTGGTGGCGGCAGTAATATGCTCTTTCTTAGCGACATAGAAGGTGTAGTTGCTCGGCCTCAGATGCGAGATATCAAAATAGTTTCGCAAAAAGCCGATGAAGTTGTGCTGAGAGCTGATGCTGGCGTGGTGTGGGACAATTTGGTATCTTTTGCGGTTAGCCATAATTTTTATGGTTTAGAAAATCTCTCTGGCATACCCGGCACTGTTGGCGCATCGCCAGTGCAAAATGTGGGTGCATACGGCGCTGAAGCCGGACAGACTATATCTAAGGTCGAAGGCGTGCTTATTCCTTCGGGCAAAGCTTTTGTGCTAAGTGGCGATGAATGTGAGTTTGGTTATCGCGATAGCATATTCAAGCACGAACTGAAGGGCAAAGCCATGGTAACTGCTGTAGAGTATAAGCTGAAGACGCATGGTGAACTTAACTTAGACTACGGACCTGTTAGTCAGCGTGTTAGTGAATTTGGTGGTGCTACATTGCAGAATGTTCGTAGTGCAATAATTGACATTCGCAATAGCAAATTGCCCAATCCGCAGAAGCAAGGTAGTGCCGGTAGTTTCTTCAAAAATCCAGAAGTTGATAGTAGCATAGCAAGTGCCATACATTCACGTTATGAGTTAATGCCACACTATAAGTTGCCCAACGGACGAGTTAAGATTCCGGCAGGTTGGCTCATTGAGCAAGCTGGCTGGAAGGGTAAGAGTTTGGGCGCTGCTGCGGTGCACGATAAGCAAGCACTGGTGATAGTCAACAATGGTGGTGCAACGGGTGCCGATGTGATGAATTTGGCCAATGCTATATGCCACGATGTAAAAAAACTATTCGGAATAGAGCTGGAAATGGAAGTTTGTAAAATTGGTGGAAAATAGTAAGTGCTCAAGTTTCGCAAGTAGAAATGTACTGCAAACAAATTTCCAAACACGGCTTTTTCATTAGTCTTTTACTTTTTCTGTGCCGACAGAAAAAGTAACAAAA
>CAJONN010000091.1 GCA_905235955.1 uncultured Marinilabiliaceae bacterium | reverse complement strand
CCCGGGCTGCCACGAAGTAGACATGGCCGAACTTGCCGCCGCTACACACGATATGGACTTCAAGCTTGAGCAGGTACAAGACTTCACGCCAACACCTATGACAGTGTCTACCGTAATATACTATTCAGGTATTCACCCCTATACGCTAAAACCCGTATACACCGCACGCACTGCCGATGAAAAGCAAAAGCAACGTCAGTTCTTCTTCTGGTACAAACCAGAATACAAGCAACAGATACAGCAAGCACTGAAAAACATGCATCGTCCTGACCTTGCCGAACGACTTTTCAGAAACACACAATTCACCCCCGAAGGCAAAAAAGAAAACACAACCAACAACAAAGCACAACGCAGCAACATAGTGCATACACAAAAGTCGCACTCATTCAACCCAAACTTCAAAAACACCAACAATAAAAACAAAAAACCAAAACACTAACGCCATGAGCACAGACCAATTTTCATACGATGTTGCACTATCAGAAGTAGAAGCAATAATAGAGAAACTACAAAATGACAATGTCAACTCGCTCGACAAAGAGATGAGCAACATAGAGAGAGCCGTGCAACTACTTGACAAATGCAAAGCACACCTAACAGCCACCAGCGAAAAGCTCGATAAACTATTTGAAGAAAAAGAATAAAGCCTCCACCCTTTTACAAGCACTTACCTACTCTTCTATCTTAAAGCGCATACGCCACAACTGCTTATCAGAATCGTAGTCAGAGCTCAGAATCTTCAGCCTGCCTATCTCCGACGTATTAGCCACATGCAATCCGATGCAAAGGCACTCATCAAAGTTGCCAATACGCACAGCACGCACCTTCTCTGAAGCGTCGGCAGGCAAACGCGTAAGGTCGAAGCGGTGCATAGCCTCTGTTTGTGTCAGATACTCGTAAGTAATTGGCACATTTTGCGCTATTATGTCGTTTACCGTTGCTTCAAGTTGGCGTATTTGCTCATCAGTAGGCGGTTGTAACATTCTGAAATCGAGTTTCGACTTTTTTCGCTCAATATGCGCTGAAACAGCTCGCCCACAATGCCACATACGCGATGCAGTACCATTTATCAAATGCTCCAATGTGTGCATAGGCGGATATTCTTGTTTGTTGTGCTGATTAAATTCTTCCATTGCGTTTGTTATTTGTGCTGAAAAGGGAGAGCAAAATATTCTAAAGTGGCGTTCGGTTAGTTCTGATATTTTATATTTCAGTCGCTTTTTGATTTCATTCCCCACCTCAACTACATCGAGATACATAAAAATAAAAAAGTGTCATCAATCAAAAGATTGACAACACCTTAAAAAGAGGAGCGGTATGGACGAGACTCGAACTCGCGACCCCGTGCGTGACAGGCACGTATTCTAACCAGCTGAACTACCACACCTTCAAAAAAAAATGAAACGAGAAACTACTATTGCGGTATGGACGAGACTCGAACTCGCGACCCCGTGCGTGACAGGCACGTATTCTAACCAGCTGAACTACCACACCAAAGTAAAAAAATAGTCAGACGTTTCATTATTTTTTAGCTTTTGCAACTGCTTGCCTTTACAAGTAGTTGTCCTCTCAAAAGCGTTGCAAAGTTACTACTTATTTTCATTCCTGCAATAGCTACCAACTATATTTTTTTACAAATTTTATTGTTGATTCTATCTATTTTGCATTACTCTATTGAATAACAATGTGTTATATAAACACTATTTTTTTATTCAAAAAAGTTCATTTTCACAAATTTCATCTGAGTTGTTCATTTTTCCATCAACCACTCAACGAAAATCCCATATAGATTTTGTGGTCTATATGGGATTCACTAAATTCTTTTATTTTCTCACGGCTATCGTGCAGTGATAATAAGGAAAATTTTAGGCTCGAATGTCATTAGGCCTTGTGAGCATCCCTTCGAGTGAAATCTACCTTCCCAGGCTCTACAATATTACCAATACATGCGTAATCATAGATATTGTTATCACTCTTAATTGATGGCTTGTTAGCTTTAGCCATACCTGTAGGTGCGAAAAACGATTGTTCTCCGACACCTTTGCTACTGTAAATTTCTTCCATATTCATAGAAAATAGTGTTTAGATTTAGTTGCACGCAAGGTATATGTTATTTTTTATTAAAACAAGTTTTTTAAGTTAAAATTGATGATTTTTTACTTCTATTGAAAAATTTCAGAATCTGCACCCCTTGGTTGAGCTACTTTTAACTACCTTTGTATGCACAACTACCAAACAACAACTATCCACTGATTATCAATATTTTGCATTAATATTTTCATACTAATACATGATAAAATTTGAAACCCGCCGTTGGTATCTGATAAAAGAGATGGTAAGCTATTTGCGCCATTTGCTACGCCACAACGCAAATATTGCAACTGAAGACAATATAGAGAAAATGCAATATACCATTTTGCGCAGCACTCATATAATAGAAAAAGGCTTATCACTACGCACACCGCGCAAGGCTTTTGGCAAGCAAAAAATATTGGCATTGCTCACCCAAATAGACCTTTATGCAAAAAAATATCTGAGCCAAAGTTCTGACTTTATACTTTATCCGCTCTCAGTTGTTGCACACTACACTGAGTACGAAACAAGCATCGGAGCCGATGTGAGCGAAGTTGACAGCTTGCTACGCAAAATAATCAGCCAACACAGCATTACACTGCCACCTCAGATAGCCACTGGCACACAAGTAGTTAGCAAAGATAGCATTACGAGCCAAGCACAAGGCAACTTTGAGCAACTACTTACATCGCGCCACTCAATTAGATATTTTAGCAAAGAAAATATCTCAACAAATCTGATAAACAAAGCATTGCAATTGGCACAATTAACTCCATCGGCGTGCAACCGACAAGGTTGGCGTGTGCACATATATCAGGGCGAGCAAGCTACACAACTTCTCAGATGGCAAGGTGGTGCACGTGGTTTTGAAGACGAACCTACAATGGCAATACTTGTAAGTGCCAATAGCAGAGCCTTTTTGAAATACGAGCCATTTCAGGCATACGTTGATGGTGGACTTTATGCCATGAACCTCATCAATGCGTTGCACTACGTTGGCTTGGGCACTATACCACTTTCGTGTGGCTTTGGCTACAGAAAACTTGCCGACCTATACAAAAATTTTGATCTACCTCAAAACGAACGTCCTATAACAATAATTGGTGTCGGACAGTTGGAAACTGAATTCAAAGTGGCCATATCGGCACGCAAAGATATTAACCAAACTACAACGTGGCACAAATAAAGAATGCTCAAGTTTCTCAAGTAAGAATTATAGTAAGGTCGAACAAAACGATGCGATTTTGAGGGTTGAAAAGATTGTCGGTTTGGGTTGCATAGGTGCATTTCGAATGATTCTTTCAGGTCATAGTCACGTCGCAATTTTCAGTATTTTTACCTATATAGTAATGTTTTAAATAGTAGTAATTTTGCGACGTTTAAAAACACTTTGATTTTATGAAAGGTAAATCATTATCGGGTTGGCGAAAGATAAATTTCGCTATGAACTTTGTAGGATTTTTCCAACGTCGTGCTCTTTACAAAGCTGGCAAAAACATAAAGAAAACTCAAGCCAACTTGCTTCGCGACATTCTGACTTACGCTAAAGACACTGTTTACGGACGTGAACACAAATTTGCTGAAATATTAGCAGCAAAAACTGACGATGAACTTTTTTCGCTTTACAAGCAAAACGTCAAAGACAACGATTACGAAGATCTTCGTCCATATATCAATAGACACACACACGGCGAAAGCGACATTCTCTTTCCGGGCAAACCTAAAATGTATGCCACAACATCGGGCACCACTTCTGAACCTAAGTGGATACCTATTACACACAAATATTTTAGCGATGTATATGGCAAAATGAACAAACTTTGGCTCGACAACTTCATAAAAGCCAATAACGATGCTTTCAAAGGTGGTGTGGTTACCATAGTGGGCAAAGCCATCGAAGGACATGCGCCAGACGGTACTGTATACGGCTCAGTATCAGGTGTTTCATTCACCAACTGTCCAGCTTTTGTGCAGAAAGTATACTCTGCGCCTCCGTGCGTATTTGAAATAGCCGACTATAAGGCTCGCTACTACACCATTATGCGTCTTGGCATCGAGTTCAACACCACACTTTTGCTCACTGCCAACCCCTCAACTTTTGTTGAGATGCAAAACAACGTCAACGAATATTTCGATGACTATGTAAATGATATTGAGCAGGGTACGCTCAAAAAAGAACTCAACATACCAGCACATGTGCGCGCTACACTTGAGGCTCGCCTCAAACCAAACCCTGAACGTGCTGCTGAGCTACGCAAAATAAAAGCGGAGCATAATGTCATATTGCCAAAGCATTACTGGCCAGATTTGGCAGTAGTTACCACATGGCACTGTGGCAACACCAAGCGCTACCTCGACAAACTTACTGATTCGTTTCCAGAAACAGCTGCACAACCTGAGTTTGGCTACTTTGCTTCAGAATGTAGAGCCGGATTGGTAATGAACAAAAAAGATGACACAACGCTATTTGCTCACATGCACTTTTTTGAGTTTACCAATGCTGACGACATCGAAAACAAAGACCCTGAGTTCCTTACACTTGACCAACTCGAAAAAGGCAAACGCTATTGTATGTATGTAACAACGTGGAGCGGACTATATAGATACAACATGAACGACCTTGTAGAAGTTACAGGTTTCGACCACGGCATACCAACCATACAATTTATTCAGAAGGTAAACGGCATTGTTACCCTTACGGGCGAAAAACTGCATGAGCGTCAATTTATTATGGCTGTGCACGATGCCGAACAAGCTACTGGTCTGAAGATAAAATTCCATATCGGATTTGCCGATGCAGAGCGTTCGGGCTACGACTTCTTCTATGAATTTGAAGATAGAAACGTAACACAACAGCAAGCTGAAGCCTTCACTACTGAAGTTGACAACAGACTGAAAGTTATAAACTGCGAGTATGAGGCTAAACGCAATTCATTCCGCGTAAAAGATCCAAAGACATTCCGCCTCATCGAAAATTCGTTTGAAACCTTCAAAGCACAATGTATTGCTGAGGGCGCACGCGACGGACAGTTTAAACTTCTTTTACTTCTCAACGATCCTAAACGCCACGAGAAGTTTAAGAAACTTGTTGTTGACTAATTGAATATTCACAACTAACGCAATAATTACGAGAAAAAAGACGGCATATCTCCATTTTTTTGGTGAGCCGTCTTTTTTTATTTTTATTCAATTAAAACGATGAAAATAGACTTTTCGAAATACAAAGCAGTAGTTTTTGACTTCGACGGAACACTCTACGAACCAGCCAAACTTGGCTTAAAAATAGTTTTTAGCGACTTGCGTAATGCACTCAAAGCCAAGCGTGAACGCAAAGCACGCAAACTTTTGGCAGGACAAGATTTTGCTTCGAGTAGCAACTTTTATAAACATTTTTTTGCCATAGTAGGAGAAAAGAATAGAGATTGGTATTTCAACTGCTATTTGCCACTTATGGTGCATGTGTTGCACACCAAATTTGTAGCTCGTCCATCGGCACAACACCTTATCGACAGCCTTATAGCTAAGGGCATACGAGTTGGCGTTTTGTCTGACTATCCGATGGTAGCCGAACGCACTGAAGCTATCGGACTTAGCATTGATAAACAGAGCCTATGGAGTACTGAAAATATGGGAGCTCTCAAACCTTCAGCACGTCCGTTTGCTGAAGTTGCAAAGATAATGGGCATAGAAACAAATGAGATGCTTGTGATTGGCGATCGCCCTGACACCGACGGACTTGGAGCGCAACGTGCTGGTGCTGATTGTATTATTGTAAAGACGAAGAAAAATGCTTCGTGCACCAATTTCTGTGTGTTAGATTGGAATGATATAGTAGCAAGTGTTAGTGTCTAACACTTGCGGCTGTTGCAAACGTATTGTTGTTTTTCTCCTCGCCTATGGTTGTCGTTTCGCCATGACCTGGATATACTACAACATCGTCAGGAAGAACAAATAGTCGTTTTTCAATAGATTCTTGCAACGTCTTTTGGCGTCCACCGGGCAAATTGCTTGCGCCAACTAAGTGCTTCATCAGTGTATCGCCCGAAATAAGAATGTGGTCAGCTTCGTTGTAGAAACAGACACTACCTTGTGTATGTCCGGGTGTGTGAATAACGTGCAACTCTGATTTGCCAAATTTCACAATCACATCGTCTTCAAGCGTAAAAATAGGCTGATACTCCTCAATCTCTTCGGTCAGTCCAAGCGCAATAGCCTGATAATTAGTCATTTCAGATAGACGACGATCACCTTCGTTGGCTTCTGGATGTACGTTGTATCTATAGCTAAAAAAGGCGTTGCCAATGGTGTGGTCGAGATGGCAATGTGTGCACAACAAGCCACACACTTTGAGGTTTTTGCTTTCGATGAAGTGGGTAATCTGAAGGCGTTCGTCGATGGTTTTGCAACCACAGTCAATCAAGATGCATTCGTTGGTTTCGTCGTAGACGATGTACGTATTTTCATTATACGTTTTCATCGTAAAACATTTTACTTGCATCATATTTCTATCCTCCTTTTACTTCTCAGTTTGGTTGTATGTCCAAGGATTATGTTTGATGCCTGCCAACTTTACCATAGCTTCATGAGTACGCCTACGCATATCGTCTATTTGCTCATTTTTGTCGGTTATTTTCGGATCTGGCAAAATAGGTTCGCCCACATTGAGTGTTACGCAAGCCTCTTTACCAAATAGTTTGAGCAAGCCTTTACGCTCTCTATACGAGTATGCCATAGGTATGATAGGTATGTTGAGGCGTTTGGCAAATACAAAGGCTCCTTTTTTGAATGGTCTGATGGGTGTGTAAAATTCCCACCTACTTTCTTCAGCAAAGAAGTGAAGCCAATATCCCTCTTTGTGATAATAGTCGAGTGCTGCATAGAATTTGCGCATATCGGCAACACTTTCAGGCACAGGTATGCCACCCATAGTGTGCATACGGCGAGCATCTTTGCCACTAAGCTGGTCGCGCCAAATGGGAAAGCGTAGCTGCCTCCAACCTATGGCTGTAAACACGCCAGACATATCCCACCTGAATGTATGGTTCGACACTGTCATTGCACCATTTTTAAACAACTCTTTGTTTTTCTTTATGTTTTCTTTCCCTTTGAGTCTAAATCCGTAGCGGAAGTATTGCAAAAAGTTGATTATGGTTCTCGACTGCAAGTAATAGAGAAAGTTCCAAATTTTGTAGTAAAGTGAGTGGTCGATATACGGATAGTCATGACCTACATCAGTTTTGTATAGTTGTTCTACGTGCAGAAGATGAGCGTGCGGATCATCGACACCATACGATATATGTTCGAGCGGAATATAACGATCTGACTCTACTTCGAGCTGTTCATACAGAGGTGGTAATTGTTGTTCTGACATGATAAAGTACTAAACATTATGCTTGCAAAGGTACGAAAAAAAAATAATTAAATTAATACTTAAATAATAGCCTCAAGTTTCGCAAGTAGAAATGTACTACAAACAAGTCCACAAATACGACCTTCCCATTAATTTTACTTTTTCTTTCCGCAAGAAAAAGTAACAAAAAGAAAAAGAACTCGTCGCTGTTGCCACTCCGCTAAAAATTATCTTCGCTACGCTAAACGATTTTAACTCGCTTCGCTCAAACAGAAAATCGTTTCGGGCGC
>CAJONN010000090.1 GCA_905235955.1 uncultured Marinilabiliaceae bacterium | reverse complement strand
AGCGACGAGTTCTTTTTGTTACTTTTTCTGTCGGCACAGACCCGAAGATGATTGAGCGTAGCGAAATAAAAAGTAAAATTAATGGGAAGGTCATATATTAGGGACTTATTTGCAGTACATTTTTACTTGCGCAACTTGAGTTATTTGAGAGTTTGAATAAGGGAAACAATTTGGGCTACAAGAATAATTAAGAATCTTGTAGCCCGTAATTGTGTGTATGAATAAATCTTTAACAACTAACGCTATAGCCCTTTGGCTATTAGTCTTTATAGTCTGTCATCAACGACAGTCTTTGAATCAAACCTTTATTTATGAAAAACCTATTCTATTTATGAAAAATATTTTGTCATTTCTTACGTTGCAAATGTATATATTGTAATGCTATGGCATATTTTTTTTTCATCGAATAGGCAAATAACCTCAACCAACGAACTATAGCATCAATAATAGGTGTGTTTTTATCAATGAACGCCACTATAATATTTGCAGCGAGATAAGAAAAACATTTTGATATGGAAGAGTAGCGACTCATAATTAATTTTTATTTTTGCCAGAAAAAAAGAGAAGCATCTCAGCATACATTTATTTAAATGAATGGTAAACACATACTCGTTGGAGTTACGGGCGGCATAGCAGCCTACAAAACAGCATATCTCATTCGCCTACTTGTTAAGCAAGGAGCCGAAGTGCGTGTAGTAATGACCGAAATGGCCAAGCAATTCATCACACCACTTACATTAGCCACATTGTCGAAAAACCCAATAGCCGTTGACTTTTTCGACCCTGAAAACGGACAATGGAATAGCCACGTAAGTTTAGGATTGTGGGCCGACTGCTACGTAATAGCACCTTGCACTGCCAACACATTGGCAAAAATGGCAAATGGCATTGCCGATAATTTATTACTAACTACCTATTTATCAGCCAAATGTCCAACAATAATAGCTCCAGCAATGGACCTTGACATGTATGCACATCAAGCAACGCAGCAAAACATACAAACACTGCGCAGTAGAGGTGTTGGCATAGTAGAAGCTGAAGATGGTTTTTTGGCAAGCGGACTAACAGGCAAGGGACGTATGGCTGAGCCAGAAACAATAGCCCAAGCCATTGATGACATATTCAAGCATAGCAATACACTCGGAGGACAAACAATAATGGTAACTGCTGGTCCGACGTACGAAAAAATAGACCCAGTACGCTTTATTGGCAACTATTCGAGCGGGAAAATGGGCTACGCCATTTGCGAAGAATTGGCAGCACGTGGTGCCAATGTAGTGCTAATAAGCGGACCAGTAAAACTCAAAGCTAAGCACAAAAACATAACAGTAGTGAGTGTAGAGAGTGCCAAGCAAATGTATGAAGCATGCCAAGCGCACTTTGCACAAGCCCAAGCCGCCATAATGACAGCCGCTGTTGCTGACTTTGCACCAGAGAACATTGCCGACAACAAAATAAAGCGCAAAGGAGGCATGACACTCAACCTCTGCCCTACCAACGACATAGCTGCTTGCATGGGACAGATGAAAAGAGAAGACCAAACATTGGTGGGCTTTGCGCTCGAAACCAACGATGAAGAGACCAACGCTACACACAAGCTACAAAGCAAAAACTTAGACTTCATTGTGCTCAATTCGCTCAACGACAAAGGTGCAGGTTTTGGTGTAGACACCAACAAAATAACTATATTTGACAACAAAAGCAACCGCACAGCATTCGACCTCAAGCCCAAAAGCGAATGTGCAGCTGACATTGTTGACAAATTGGAAGAGATAATGAGAGAAAAACAAAGTTAACACATGAAAACACTAAGCACAATAATAGCCATATTTGCAAGCATTAGCATAGCATCGGCACAAGAGATGCTATGCAACATAAGTGTGCAATCAGCACAAGTACAAGGCACCAACAAACAGGTGTATGACAATATGCGCAATGCCTTACAAGACTTTGTAAAATCGCAAATATGGACCAACGACAACTTTGACAACAAAGAACGCATAGAATGTAGCCTCAACTTCAACATCACAGAGCAAATATCGTCAAACGAATTCAAAGGCACACTCACCGTGCAACTGCGCAGACCTGTGTACAACAGTGCTTACACCACAACAACATTCAACATGCAAGATGGCGACATACAATTTAGATACAACGAAGGACAGCCACTCACCTACAACCCAAATAGTTACGACCCTGACAACCTTGTGCCAATCATAGCCTTCTATACATATTTTATGTTGGGAATAGACTATGACACATTCTCGCTCAATGGTGGGTCGCAATATTTCAAACAAGCCGAAAATATTGTAAACCAAGCACAATCATCGGCCTTTTCGGGATGGAAATCGTTTGAAAGCACACAAAACAGATATTGGCTAATAAACAATGCGCTCGACAACAACCACAAGATATTCAGACAAGAGCTATACAACTATCACCGCAAAGGACTCGACCAAATGACAGAAAGCGTAGAACGCGGCAGGCAAGCCATAGCTGAAAGCATGGAACAACTGAAAAAAGTAAAGCAAAACGCTACACGCAACGCCTACTTGCTAACAATATTCTTCACAGCCAAAAGCGATGAGATTGTAAACATATTTAGCCAAGCGCCACAAATAGAGCGCGAAAAAGTATATCAGGCCCTACAATTGGCCGACCCCGCCAACATCAACAAATATCAGAAAATAAAAAATGGCAAATAAGCCACCACTCATCATACAAAAACCGACAACATGCTCAAAGAACTAACCATAAACAACTACGCACTAATTGACCAAACCGACCTTGACCTTGCCAATGGATTGACCATAATAACAGGCGAGACAGGAGCCGGCAAATCAATAATGCTTGGAGCTCTGAACCTAATATTGGGGCAACGCGCCGACGTACAAGTGCTACTTGACAAAGAGAAAAAATGCGTAGTTGAAGCCACATTCGATGTAAGCAAACTACAACTCGAACCACTCTTTGAAGCAGAAGGTGCCGACTATGACCCCATAACCATAATACGCCGCGAAATATTGCCCAACGGCAAATCAAGAGCATTTGTAAACGACTCGCCAGCAAGCGTTTCATTTCTAAAAGAAATAGGTCAGAGGCTAATTGACATACACTCGCAACACCAAAACCTACTACTCTCGTCAGATACATTTCACCTAAAAGTGATAGATGCAGTAGCACAAACACAAGAGCTACTGAATAGCTACACAGAGAGCTATAACGAATATAAACAGCTTGTGCAGAGAGAAAAAAATATGTGTGCCGACAACGAAAACTTAAAACAAGAAGCCGACTACATGCAATTTCAATACAACGAATTGGCAGCTGCCAAACTACAAAGTGGCGAAATGCAACAACTTGAGGCAGAGCATAGCACACTTGTAAACGCAGAGGAGATAAAAGAGGCACTATCGTTTGCCATTGAAGAGCTTGGTGGCGACGAAAAAATAATATCGGTATTAGGCAATATCAGCAACAAAATATGCAAAATACAAAACTACCTACCCACTGGTACCGATGCCACCAACCGCATAGAAACTGCCAAAATAGACCTCGCTGACCTGCTCAAAACACTTGAACAAGTAACTGACCGCATAGAATACAACCCAGCACGCATTGCCGAAATAGACCAACGCATAGACCTAATATACAATCTATTGAAGAAACATCGCGTTGCTGAAATAGACCAACTTATAGAGATAGAGAACGACCTTGCCGAAAAGCTAAAAGCAGTAAGCAACTTTGACATTGAAATAGACGAACTCCGAAAAAAAATAGAGCAGCAACGCCTCGTACTAACTCAAAAAGCCGATGCGCTAACACAAAAACGCAAAACAGTATTTGACCAAATAACACAAAACATAGAATCTGACCTACACGACATGGGCATTCACAACGCCAAGTTTGTAGTTTCGCACACCATAACAACCGACTTTGCGCCAAGCGGACAAGACGACATCAGATTCCTCTTTGCAGCCAACAAAAATGGCGAACCATCAGACATAGCCAAAGTAGCCTCAGGCGGTGAGATGTCGAGACTAATGCTAAGCATCAAAAGCCTACTCTCAAAATCGACCGCCCTACCAACCATAATCTTTGACGAAATAGACACAGGCGTATCAGGCGAAGTGGCCGACAAAATGGGTAGCATAATGACAGAAATGGCTCAGAACATGCAAGTTATAGCCATCACACACCTACCACAAGTAGCAGCTAAAGGCAATACGCACTACAAAGTATTCAAACACGACCTTGCAGACCGCACCATATCAGACATCACTCTACTCAACACCAACCAACGAGTAGAAGAGATAGCCAAAATGCTGAGTGGCACACACATTACCGATGCTGCGCTACAAAACGCCAAAGAATTGTTAGGGAAATAAAAAAAGGGCAGTATGTAACAACAAACAAATAAAAAACATATACAAAACATCATATAGTTATATATTTGGTATGATTTTTGTGTTTAAGAAGAAAAACAATCTAAACCGCAATACTATGATACACATTTACCAAACAGCAGCATTGGGCACAGCAGTATTAGCACTTGCAAGCTGTGCAACCACAGGGGCTGTAAGCAATAGTGCTATGACCGATGACTTGTATTATAGTGGTCGTCGGAATCTGACAACTGCCGCAACGGCAAATCCAGAAACACAAGTCACCAACACTGACATAGATTCGTATAACAACCGTGTAAATAGCTACAACTCTACACGCACCGCAACCAACTACAACAACGACAACAGAGACTTCAGCGCAATACAGGCATACTACGACCCTGACAACAAAAAAATGATAGCATCGGCCGACGACAGCAAAGCATATAACCTCACACAGTCGGGCGACACACTATACATAGATGCGCCAGAAGCTGATGGCGTTTGGGTTGGTGGCTTCAATGGCACATCGTCAGATCAAGAATATGCTGAGCGCATTATAAAATTTCATAGTCCGATATCAACTGTAAGATATTACGACCCACTCTTCACATCACTACAATATTCACCTGATTGGAATTTGTATGTAGACCGCTACGGATATGCCTACGTAGTGCCATCGTGGTCGAACCCATTCTATTCTAATTATTACTACAATTGGAATTTCGGATGGAATTTTGGCTACCATCATCACGGTTGGCATTGGGGCTGGGGAATAAGCTATGGCGGCTGGTACGACCCATGGTATTACAACTACGCTTGGGGTTGGGACCCATGGTATTATGGATATGGATACAGATACGGATGGCATGGATGGTATGGTGGATACTATCACCCCTATTATCATCAATATTGGGATGGTCATCATCATGGATATGCTTACAATAGACGCACAAGCGTACCAAGTGCTTCGCGCAACAACAGAAATGCAGCAGCACAACAAAGATATAGTCGTGGCAATGCATCGCAATATAACACAGACACCAACCGCACACGCTCAACAACGTCGTATACACGCTCATCGGCTACTGTTGGCAACAGAGCAACCGTAGTAAATGGCAACACTACCAACAGCAACACTACCAACACAACAACAAGCAGAGCAACATCGCGCACGGTAACCAACCAAAGCAATGTACAGAGCCAAACCAGAAGTACGGCCAACACCACAACGCGCTCAGCTGCTACAACCAACACCACACGCTCTACTGCAACACAAAGTGGAACAACGCGAACATCATCGGCAAGCAGATCATCATACACTGGCAGTTCATCGCGCTCATCATATAGCACCACTCCACGCTCAACATCAAGCAGTCCTGCACGCTCATCGTATAGTGGTAGTTCATCGCGCTCATCGTATAGCGGTGGCGGACGTACAACATCGTCAGGTGGCGGACGTTCAACAGGTGGACGCAGATAACAAAAAGTATATATAGCATTAACAAAGGCGCAATAATCAGATAGTTGCGCCTTTGCTACAAAAACTAAGAATATGGAAAAAATAATAAAAATAGTACCAGCTCTACTATTAACTATAGGTACAACAGCCCAAAACTACAACGACGCAGTAATATTCAACAAGTGCGACTACGAAGGTACAGCGCGATCACAAGCTAT
This sequence comes from uncultured Marinilabiliaceae bacterium, assembly GCA_905235955.1. Classification (GTDB taxonomy): domain Bacteria; phylum Bacteroidota; class Bacteroidia; order Bacteroidales; family Marinilabiliaceae; genus W3P20-009. Next base: position 1,721 of record CAJONN010000090.1, on the reverse strand, counting down.
GGGATCAGCATTTGGCGCATTGGGTGCCGACCTTACATCACAATCAATAAACCCGGCAGGCTTGGCTGCATACAGAGCCACCGAAATAGGACTTTCGCTTGGCGTTGATGTAGACAAAAGCAAAAGCGAATATTACGGCACCAAAAGCGATGACGACAAAATAAGCGTTCCGTTCAACAACATAGGAGCATCGTTTACCTTTGGCAATACAATGCGCGAAAACACACAAGGCATATTATCACAAAACTTCTCAATATCATATTCACGCCTTGCCGACTACAACAAAAACTCAGTTTATAATAGCCTATATAGGCGCAACTCTATGCTCGACTATTTTTGTGCAAACGATGATATACTAAACGATGAATTTAGCGGTGCTATAGCCTACGATGCAGGTTGGATAACAGGTCCGTACGATGACAACGGAACCAACACACACATTGCATTTAGCACCAACGTATGGGAAGAACCCTACGGCAACAATCAGCTCGACCTTGCAGCACGCGAAGATGCTATAGGTGGACTTGTTGACCACACACAACACATAAAAGAGAGTGGCTACAAAGGCGAAACAAGTTTTGCCTATGCCATGAACATATCAAACAAAGTGTATTGGGGAGCATCGATAAGCATAGTATCGCTACGCCACAAAGAGAAAACAACGCACTACGAAGAATACTATGGTATACCATTTGACAATACAGCCAACAACTTTACATACACAACCGACCTAAAAGATGATGGCTCAGGCGTCAACTTCAAAGCAGGTGTAATAGTAAAACCTGTCAATGCACTTCGTATAGGCTTAGCCATACATTCACCATCGTTTATGAAGATAAACGAACGCTACGAGACATGGATAAATGGCGCATACGACGACTATGAATATTACTCACCCGATGGCGACTATGACTACAACTATCGTACACCCGGAAAATTGGTTGGTAGCTTGGCAGGCGTCATAAGCAACTATGCCATAATAAGTGTAGACTACGAGATGTCAGACTATGGCAAAAGCAAATTCAAAGACGAAGATGGTGGCAGCAACACTTACTACGACAATATCAACGATGATATAAAAAATACTCTGAAACGCACGCACACACTGCGAGCTGGCATAGAGGGCAGAATAATAGAGAGCCTCTACCTCAGAGCAGGATACAATATGCAGACCACCCCATTCAAAAGTGGCATAATACAGAACAGCTACAAACACCAAGCTGTATCAGGAGGCATAGGGTTCAGACACAACAACTTTTTCCTTGATTTGGCTTACGTATGCCGCACGGAGAAAGGCGACCAGTGGGTGCTACCCTACTCTGAATATCAATATGAAGATAATCAGCCAGCCGCAACAGAATCAAAAAGTCATAACGTTGTAGTTTCAGTAGGCTTTAGGTTCTAAAAAAATTTATTATTGTCCGCTAAACTTCAAGATGTAAGAAAGAAAAATGGGTTGGTTTCTTTGCAAGAAGCCAACCTTTTTTGTTGCTTATTTTTTTCTTTACGCTCCGTACCAAAGGCGACAACCGCGAGGTAAAAATCTGGTTTCGTGCTTATTGTTGGATGGCAATTTGTTGGTTATCTCTCTTTCACCCATTTATGGCTTATTTTCTGTGCATTTTTCACTTACGAAACTTGAGATATTTACATCAATAAAAGATAGGTCGTTCGCTGATTATCGATGGACGATTGTTGGCGATGTGTGGCCAACCATCAAT
>CAJONN010000089.1 GCA_905235955.1 uncultured Marinilabiliaceae bacterium | reverse complement strand
CGTTCCACCCGTCTGCGCCTTTATGCCGACGAAATGGGCAAGCCGTTGGTAGCCGATGGTTCTGATTTTATTGTAGTTGTGGCAGAAGTTACCGACGACAATGGCAACGTCCGCCGTCAGGCTTTTGAACACGTAACTTTCACCGTTGAGGGCGAAGGAACAATCATCGGCGGACCCGAAATTGCTGCCAATCCGCGCCAAGTGGAATGGGGAAGCGCACCAGTGCTTGTACGCAGTACCCACAAGGCTGGCGAAATCCGCATTATTGCACGTCCCACTTTTGATGGTCCACATGCGCCCACAGCCGATACATTGATAATCAGAAGTATCAAAACCGACATAAATCATTGCTACACAGAACAATCTACATTACAAAGCGGTGGCTCACAAGGCAACGTTCCTGCTGTAGTACCTCGCAAAATGACCGAGCAAGAACGACGCAAATCGTTAGAAGAGGTTGAAACACAACAAAAACAATTTGGTATACAATAATATATCTCAAGTTTTGTAAGTAAAGTAGCCTCGAAGGGGCGAAAGATTATAGGCAGGGGGGAGCGCAGCGTAATCCTCTACTAATCAAGTATTTCTTATATTATTAGTCCTGAAGGATCGAAAGACTTAACGCATAGCAAAACAATTCTTTCGCCCCTTCAGGACTCTTATTTTCAGTATATTTCTACTTGCCAAACTTTAGATCCTTCAAAAATACACAAAAAGCAGGCAACCATCGCGGCTGTCTGCTTTATGCTTAACCAAATAAAAACTCTAAAATTATGAAAAACGCTGTTATTTGCGTATGCAATAACTGTGCCACAATGTAATTTTAGAATGAATATTTGAACGAAATACTAATATTTTCTTTTACCTGAAATTTATCGCTCTCATTGTCGTAGTATCTGAGCTCAAACAAAAAACGAGTGGTCAAGAAACGATTTATTTGCAAGTCGACGATATTTTCCCAATCAAAGCGTTTTTGTCCATCTTTCTCAAAATACTCATAGAAGAGTTCGCCTTTGGTGGTGTATGTTATGTCATTGGTAATGTTTTTTTTCCAGTTGAGTGTTATCGAAAAACCATCAACAGTAGTCGAACGTCGGTTTTCTGATATTGAGTATGCTGTTTGGTCTATGGTGGCAGTGTCCATCACTACGGTCATTACAGCGGTATAGGGCGAGAGCAAGAGGCTGAAATTATCGTTCTTGTAGTCCATACCAAATATAAATTGTATGTAGGCTGGCGAAAAGAATGCTGATTTTGGGTTCTCTTTTTCTTTGTCGTTGTTGGCGTAGTTTCTGAAGAGCTGTGTTTTTACGGTGTTCAGAAATGAGTAGTACCATTTGCTAACAGCTTGGTAGCCATATTTCGAGCTTAGGTCTAATACGTCGTCGCTCACTCGGGTGCCCAATGTTGATGTGTGTGTAAAGCCCAGTTTGTGCACTATGTTGCTCTCCCACTGATGTTTGCCGTTGAAGTATTTTGCTACGTATCTGAAGTCGCTAATGAAGCTGAGTGAACTTTCACCACCTTTGGCCCAGTTGTCCAAGTGTAGCTGCGACATCTGCAGGTTTTCTTCTCCTTTGTTCTTCCATGGCGACTCTTCCTCTTTGGGTAGGTCTCTTATTTGTCTGTCGCCTATTAGGTCAACATCTTGGTTTAGCATTTTTGCTACTTGCTTCATCTCGGCACGTTTGTCTTTGCGTATGGTGCGTCCTTCGCGTATGTTTTTCCATGGTTCGGGCACTTCGCGCCATGTATATTGCACTACTTCAGGGTGTTGCACCATATAGTTTATTTGCATCTGTTGTAGGCTTGTTGGCGTGCTTATGTGGGGTACATTGCTCACTGCTGAGAGCGAGTCTTGATACTCTTTCAGTCTGTTGAGCGAGGTGAGGGTAGGGGTATATTCTATTTTCTGTGTTATTGGTGGAAATATTGTAACACTACCAATGGGGTTTATGCTTAAAATGCTGTCGACCACGTTGCGTAGCTTTATCTTTTCGGGTTTGCGCTTGGTAAGTATTGTTGCGCTATCTGATGTTGCTGATACGCTGTCAGGTATTTGCAATGTGTCTGCTATTGATTGACTATTGGCGTATCCTATCAATGAAAAAAGAAAAATGAAAAGAACTACAACTTTCATCTCTGATTTTGTTTGGTATGTCTGTAAGTGTTTAAATGTTTACAAATATTGTGCCGTAATGACTTTTGGGGTGGGTGTAATTTTTGTTATTCTACAGCTTCAAATATCAATATTATTCTGTAGATGCCTGGTACATTTTTGCCTCCTTCACGTGCTGGCACAAAACGCCATGTGCTTGGTATTTTGGCTGCTGCATTGAGCACTATGCGGTTGAATTCGGCTTTCGATTCTTTTTCAAGATGATAGCCCGTTACTTTGCCTGTTGCGCTTATCTCAAGTGCAAGCACCACTGTGCAGTCGCGCGTATTGCCTTGCTCTTTTACGGGGTAATATGTGTGTGTGGCTATGAAGTGATATGGCACGAGCGGACTGCCCAAATACATGCTCGGAAAGGTTTTGGCGGTGTAGGTGTAGCCTTTGTGGGGCATTATTTGGTATGGCAATTCATCGTCGTAGTCGTAGATAAACTCTATTTCGTTGTTGATGTTGTAAAACTTCCAGCCACCAACGCGTTTGCCTTTTTTATATTCGCCTGTTTCTATCACTTTGCCTTTGTATATGAGGCTATATTGTCCGTGTTTCACAGCTGTATCTGATGCCAATACGCTAAATTTTTCTGTGTACAAACCACATGGACGACTAATTTTTAGTGTGTGCACATTTTTATTTTGTTTCTGCTGCGCCAATGTAGGTTGCACAGCAAAACATATTATAGCACTTAGTATCAATGCCAATATTTTTATTCGCTCCATCATAGTTTTTATTTTTTTTACAGAAAAAATATTCAAAATATTGTTTTTAAACGAACAATAGGCAAAAGTAGTTATAACGTAGAGCCCATATAAGCCCCAGTAGCAAGTGCGAAAATATCAAAAATAAGATTCATATTCAGAAAAAAAATCATATTTTAGCATAATGCTAAAAATGTTTTGACGATATGAAAACTAACACTAGTAGCTATTCTGACAATTTTGATGCTGAAAACATCGATCCTACGTTGGTGGGCGACGAAGATTATATTGATACAGAGAACGATAACTTCGATGGCGATGATATTCCGCCTCTTGACTATGATTACTCTGACGACTTCGACAACGCTACCGACGACTGATGCCTACAGCCCTAATTGTTCTATGGCGTATGCTACACCGCACTCATCGTTGCTGACTGATATGAAGTTGGCAACTTTTTTTATTTCGTCGCAACCATTGGCCATAGCTACACCAATGCCTGCATATTCTACCATGCTTATGTCGTTGAAGCCATCGCCAAATGCAGCTATTTGCTCCACTTCTATGCCCAGAAGTGTACGTAGTTTCTCTATCGAGGTGGCTTTATCAACTCCCCTCGCTACAATCTCAAGAAAAAATGGCGCTGAGCGATAGATGCTAAGGTTGGGGAAGCGTTGTTGCACTATGGGCTCTATCTCTGCTATGCGTTCAGGCTCACCTACCATTAGGCATTTGGGCAAATCTTGTGGGGCACTCTCGGCTATGTTGTCAACTATGCGTAGGTCCATTTGGTTGTTGAGCCAAGCTTCGTGTTCTATCCACTTGTTGCCACTCACTTCGCTTAGTATGGTGTTGGTGTCGTCGTTGTATGTTATTATGCCTACTCTGAGTTCTTGGGCTATTTGGCGTAGTTGGTGAGCAATGCCAAGTGGCAAGGTTTGCGCCCAAAGCACATTGCTGGTGGCACAGCTACGCACCAATGCACCATTGTATGCCAATACGTAGCCATCAAATTTGCTCAGTTGTAGTTCTGCTGATAGGTGGCTTATGCCATACGACGGTCGCCCTGAAGCTAAGGCTACGCGTACTCCTTTGCGTTGTAGGCGCATTAGTGCTTCGTAGTTGGCTGTTGGTATTTTCTTCTCTGAGTTTGTGAGTGTGCCGTCGAGGTCGAGCACTACAAGTTTGCAATTTGTCATGTTTTTATGCAAATGTTGGTTTTGTTGTTTTTGAAACGGTAAGGTGCTATTTTATTTGCACCGCAAATCTACGTTACCTTAAATATTTTTCTGTTGTTTTTGCTGATTTTAACAGATAGTAGCATTTGGTTAGTTAGCTCAACTTTCTTCACATAAATATCTATTTCTCACTTTCTTGAATGGTGTCAATTGCTTCATTTACACGTCTTTGCCACAATTGATTGGTTTGGGGCAGAAAAACTTCAAGCTGGCTGAAAGCGTCGTTTGTAGCTTTGTAGCGTTTGATGAAGGCCGATAGTCCCACCACAAGACCTAACGCCACGCCAAAGATGACAATATAGAGAATTGTCTGAAAATCATTTTTAGCCACCAAATAGTAACGTTACACGGCGCTATGAGTTGTTAGGATACAAAAAAAGCCCCGTTGAAGGACGAGGCAGCCTAATGTTTTCACAACGGAATAATCCTTATTGTGAATTGCTTCAATTTTCTGAAATGCAAAATTATGTTTTTTTTATTAATTTTGAAGGAAAATATTTGAAAAACCATGAAGAAAATTCTCGGCCTTGATTTAGGCACCAACAGCATAGGCTGGGCGGTGGTGAATGAAGCTGAAACCGCCAATGAACAGTCGTCTATTATAAAATTGGGGGTGAGGGTCAATCCACTCACCGTTGACGAGTTGACTAATTTTGAAAAAGGCAAAAGCATAACAACCAATGCCGACCGCACCCTCAAACGCAGCATGCGGCGCAACCTGCAACGCCGCAAACTACGCCGAGAAAATCTGATTGAAATATTGAAAGCCCATGGTTTTATCTCTGACGAAACCATACTTTCAGAAACTGGCAATCGTACCACATTTGAGACTTATCGGCTTCGTGCAAAGGCGGCTTCAGAAGAAATTTCATTGGAAGAATTTGCCCGAGTGTTGTTGATGATAAACAAGAAACGCGGTTATAAAAGTAGCCGCAAGGCAAAAAACACCGAAGAAGGGCAACTCATCGACGGAATGGAAATTGCTAAACGACTTTACGAAGAAAACCTTACGCCGGGACAACTATCGTTAGAATTGCTGAAGAGTGGCAAAAAATATCTGCCAGATTTTTATCGTTCTGATTTACAGGCAGAATTTGACAAGGTTTGGGATGTGCAAAGTCAGTTTTATCCAGAATTTTTAACTGATGAGTTGAAAGAAAATTTGCGAGGAAAGAATAAAAGTCAGACATGGGCTATTTGTGCCAAACCATTCGGCATTGTCGGTATTAAGCGCACGACCAAAGGTCAAGAGCAGAAAGTTGAAAATTATCAATGGCGCACCCAAGCACTTTCCGACCAAATGGATTTGGAAAGGTTGGCTATTGTGCTTCAAGAAATCAACGGACAGATAAGTAATGCAAGTGGCTACTTGGGCGACATCAGCGACCGAAGCAAGGAACTCTATTTCAACCATCAGACCGTTGGACAATATCAGATGGCGCAATTGGACAAGAATCCGAACTACAGTTTGAAAAATCAAGTTTTCTATCGTCAGGATTATCTAAACGAGTTTGAACGGATTTGGGAGACGCAAGCCAAGTTTCATAAAGAACTCACACCCGAATTGAAAAAAGAAATTCGCGATGTTGTAATCTTTTATCAGCGACCGCTCAAATCGCAAAAAGGATTGATTTCGTATTGCGAGTTCGAAAGCCGCCAAATTGAGGTTGAGAACGATGGCAAGAAGAAACTGAAAACCATTGGTTTGCGCGTTTGCCCTAAATCGTCGCCGTTGTTTCAAGAGTTCAAGATTTGGCAGATATTGAACAATGTTCAAGTTTCAGGAATGGTGATTCCTATTCAGCAAAACGATTTGTTTGGATTAGAAAATGATCTCAAGCAAGGTAAGCGTTTCCTTTATCAAGAAGAGAAAGAACTGTTGTTCAATGAGTTAAACTATAAAGAAAATCTGTCAAAAACGGACGCTTTGAAATTGCTTTTCAAAAACGCGAAAGACTTTGATTTGAATTACAGACAGTTGGAAGGCAATCGAACGCAAGCCGAACTTTTCAAGGCATATCAAACCATTGCCGAGAGAAGTGGCCATGATGTGGGTGATTTGTCGAAAATGCCATCTGACAAAGTTGTTGAAACCATTTCTGAGATTTTTGGCGCAATCGGCATAAATACTGGAATTCTGTCGTTCAATTCCAATCTTGAAGGAAAAGAATTTGAGCAGCAACCAATGTTCCGTTTGTGGCATCTGCTCTATTCGTTCGAGGGCGACAATTCAGCTTTGGGAAACGAAAAACTGATTGAAAAACTGCACAATACTTTTGGTTTTGAAAAAGAGTATGCCACGGTGCTTGCAAATGTTGTTTTCAAAGATGCAGGCGAATATAGCAGCCTGAGTACCAAAGCTATACGCAAGATTTTGCCGCACCTGAAAGATGGCAACGATTACAGTGTGGCCTGTGAATATGCTGGCTATCGTCATTCAAAAAATTCGCTCACAAAGGAGGAAATCGACAACAAAGTATTGAAAGACAAGTTGGAGCTTCTTCCTCGCAACAGTCTGCGCAATCCTGTGGTGGAAAAGATTCTTAACCAAATGATCAATGTGGTCAATTCAATTGTTGATACTTATGGCAAACCAGACGAAATACGCATTGAGTTGGCTCGCGAATTGAAAAAATCGGCTAAGGAACGTGAAGAACTTTCTAAATCTATCAATGATACAACCCGATTGCATGAAGAGTACGTAAAATTGCTTCAAAAAGAGTTCGGGCTTTCGCACGTGAGCCGCAACGACATTATTCGTTACAAATTATATAAAGAGTTGGAAAGCAACAGCTATCATACACTCTATACTGATACGTATATTCCGCGCGAAAAACTTTTTAGCAAAGAGTTTGATATTGAGCATATTATTCCGCAAGCCAAGTTGTTCGACGATTCGTTTTCTAACAAAACATTGGAAGCTCGTCAAGCCAATTTGGACAAATCGAATACAACTGCTTTCGATTTTGTTGCGACAAAATATGGCGAATCATTTGCCAATGGAGAGTACAAAACACGCATCGATAAATTGTTGGCTGATAAGGTTATCAGTAAAACTAAGCACGACAAACTCTTGATGAAAGAGGCTGATATTCCAAGTGGATTTATCAACCGAGATTTGCGCGATTCTCAATACATTGCCAAGAAAGCACGCGAAATTTTGGAAGAGTTGGTACGCTTTGTTGTGCCTACAACAGGTACGATTACCGACCGTTTGCGCGACGATTGGCAACTTGTTGACGTGATGCAAGAACTCAATTGGAATAAGTACGACCAATTGGGCATGACTGAAATAATCGAAGGTCGTGATGGTCAGCGCATTCGCCGCATCAAGGATTGGACAAAGCGCAACGACCATCGCCATCACGCCATGGATGCACTGACTATTGCATTTACCAAACGCTCGTTCATCCAGTATCTCAACAACCTGAATGCTCGTGTGCAAAAAGGTGTTGATGATTGGATTGATTTAGATGTAGTGGAGATAAGTACGTTGGACAAGGAACAACGTAAGTCGGCAGTTTATGCAATAGAGAAAAAAGAATTATATCGTGATACTCACGGCAAGTTGCGTTTCAATCCACCAATGCCGCTCAATGATTTCCGTGCCGAAGCAAAACACCAACTTGAAAATACCTTGATTTCGATCAAGGCAAAAAACAAAGTGGTTACGCGCAACATAAA
>CAJONN010000088.1 GCA_905235955.1 uncultured Marinilabiliaceae bacterium | reverse complement strand
GAAACTTAAGTAAATGAAAAAGCCACATCAAATAACAAAATCTTCTAAACACAAGTTATTTTGTAAGCCATATTTTTATTATCTTGCACAAAATTTAGCATTATTTATATTTTACGCAAAAGTACCCAAAACACACCCAAACTTACTCTCCTTTATTTTGCCTAAAAACACTATGAATAAACCTCATCAGATAACTATAAAAGACATAGCTCGCACACTTGGTATATCGCCGTCGACAGTAAGTCGGGCACTCAAAGATCACCCAGATATAAGCACCGAAACAAAACAACAAGTACAACAGTTAGCATCGCAAGTAAACTACCGTCCGAATACACTCGCACTTGGCTTGCGCAAACAGAAAACCAACACCATTGGCATCATCATACCTGAAATAGTTCACCACTTCTTCTCTACAGTCATCAGCGGAATAGACGATGTGGCTTACAGCGCTGGCTACAATACTATGCTATGCCAAACCAACGAAAGCATAGAGCGCGAACGCAACAGCATACAAAGCATGATTGATATGCGCATTGACGGATTTCTTGTGTCGCTGAGCAAAAGCACCAACGACTATAGCCACTTGCAACGCCTCATTGACGACGGCATACCAGTTGTTTTCTTTGACCGTATCTGTCCAAGCATAATCTCACACCGCGTTATTACTGACGACTTTGAAGGCGCACATGTTGCCACTCGGCACCTCATCGAACAAGGATGCAAGAATATAGCTCACCTCACCAGCACAGCGTCGCTCACCATAAGCAATCAGCGTCGCGAAGGTTATCTGACAGCCTTGCGCGAAGCTCAACTACCTGTGCGACAAGAGTATATCATAGAGGCCGACTCGCGTGAAGCCGTCAGATTGCAAAGCGATAAACTGCTAACCATTGCACCTGAAATTGACGGACTATTTGCCATCAACGACTCAACAGCCATTGCTGCCATTCAGCTACTACAACGCAACGGCTACAACGTGCCCAACGACATTGCAGTGATTGGCTTTGGCGATGGACCTCAAACCGAAGTAGTATCGCCTACATTATCAACCGTAGAACAAAAAGGACATGAGATGGGCGCAGAGGCTACTCGGCTGCTACTGAAGCAGATAGAGATGGGCATCATAACTACCGACTTTGAGACACGTATATTTACACCCATACTTCACCCACGCGAATCGACACGACGAAAATAGAGCTATTAGTTAATTCATTCATTGGATACGAAACACTATTTTTTCTGTTTGAGCAAAGCAAGTTGAGAGCCGTGTATGGAGCGTATTTTTTGCGAATAGTGAAAACTTATTTGAATTTATTCGTACCAATCAAAAAAAAATTATATCCTTCAAAAAAAACAAAAACGACAATGACAAATCATATAGTAAAGATATTTTGCGTCAACACAGGTAAAACGCATGAAGTAGAAATGGGGGCATCGCTATCAGACATAGCTACACAACTCAACATCAAACTAAAATATTCAGTACTTGGTGCACAAGTAAACAACAAAAATGCAGGTCTGACCTACAAAGTTTTTCAGCCCAAAAAAATTCTCTTTTTTGACATCACTCACCCTGAAGGTAGGCGCATGTACATACGCAGTTTGGAGCTAATGCTTATAATAGCAGTGCGCCGAACATTGCCCAATACAAAGCTCAAAATCACCCACTCAGTGTCGAGAGGCATATTTTGCGAATTGCGTCATACAGACAATACTATTGTAGAAAACATCGACGTAGAGGCAATAAAAAAATGTATGAACGATATACTCAGAGCAAAATTGCCCATAATACGTGAAGAGATAGAAACCTCTGAAGCCGTAAAACTACTTAGCTCTGATAAAGCTACAGGTTTGCTCTTGCAGCAACATGGCGACATATATAGCACCATTCATTGGCTCGATGGCGAAGCAGCTTCGCTCTTTGGCGACCTTGTGCCCAATACTAGCATCGTTGATGTTTGGGATTTAGTGCCATACTTCAACGGAATGCTCCTACGCTTGCCATGCACTACCAACCCAGAAAACGTTGGCTCGATGGTGAAGCAAGACAAAATGTTTAGCGTCTTCCAAGAATTCGACTCGTGGCTCAACCTAATGCACGTGCGCTACCTAAGCGACATCAACAAAGCTGTAGACAATGGCTATAGCAACACAATAATACAAGTAGCTGAGGCACTGCACGAAAAAAAGATAAGCCAAATAGCCGATATGATTGCCGCACGCCGCGACAAAGTAAAAGTAGTGCTGATAAGCGGTCCGTCGAGCAGCGGAAAAACAACATTCAGTAAGCGACTTGGTGTGCAGCTGGTAGTAAATGGCATTCGCCCCGTAACACTCTCCATCGACAACTACTTTGTCAATCGCGAATTTACCCCTCGCGATGAAAATGGCGACTACGACTTTGAAGCAGTAGAAGCCATAGACATTGAACTTTTCAACCAAAACATCTTGGCACTCACCAAAGGCGAAGAGATAGAGATACCTAAATTTAACTTCAAAACAGGCTCGCGCTACTACGACGGACAAAAAATGCAAATGCACGAAGGCGACATGCTGGTAATAGAAGGTACGCACGGACTTACGCCAGAGGTGACAGCACAGATACCGCCAGAGGTAAAATTTCGCATCTACGCTGCACCACTATCGGGCATCAACTTAGATGCTAATACACGCATCACCACCACTGACAACCGACTGATACGCCGCATAGTGCGCGACTATCAGACACGTGGATATTCAGCTCAAGACACATTGGCACGCTGGGCAAGTGTACGCCGAGGCGAAGACCGCTACATCTATCCCAACCAAGAAGAAGCCGATGTAATGTTCAACTCCAACCTCCTCTACGAACTATGTGTGCTCAAAACCAAAGCCGAACCAATGCTCATGGAGGTTGCACCCAACTCACCAGAATATGCTGAAGCTCGCCGACTGATAAAATTCTTGAGCTACTTCAAAGTAATGCCAGATAACAACATTCCGCCAACATCAATATTGCGCGAATTTTTGGGCGGTAGCTCGTTTGAGTACGATTAGACTTTTTTTGTTAAATAACATAAAAATATTACAGCTCAGATATATATAGTGTAATTTTGTATGTTATAGACTTAGATAAAAAGATGGGAACAATAATTTTGGGAATAGAGAGTTCGTGTGACGACACATCAGCAGCTGTATTAGACGATGGCAAAGTGCTCTCTAACGTGATAGCCTCGCAAGCCGTACACATGGCGTATGGTGGCGTAGTGCCCGAACTCGCTTCAAGAGCACATCAGCAAAACATCATACCTGTTGTGCACAAAGCACTTACCGATGCTGGTGTTGCAGTGTCAGACCTTGCTGCAGTAGCATTCACTCGCGGTCCGGGACTTATGGGTTCGCTGCTCGTAGGTACATCGTTTGCCAAAGGATTGGCACTGGCTGGCAACCTCAAAATGGTAGAAGTAAACCACTTGCAAGCACACGTATCAGCTCATTTTATTGTAGAAGATGGCAAACAACAGCCACAATTTCCATTCTTGTGCCTACTCGTTTCAGGCGGAAATAGTCAAATATTGCTCGTGAAAGACTACACCGATATGCAAATTATTGGTCAGACCATCGACGACGCAGCAGGCGAAGCATTCGACAAATGCGCCAAAGTGATGGGCTTAGGCTATCCGGGCGGTCCGGTCATCGACAAACTTGCCAAAGAGGGCAACCCCGATGCATTTCAGTTTGCCAAACCAAACATCAAAAACTACGACTATAGCTTTAGCGGACTGAAAACATCGTTCCTCTACACCTTGCGTGACAAGCTAAAAGAAGACCCTGACTTTATAGAAAAAAGCAAAGCCGACCTTTGTGCGTCGCTACAAAAAACAGTTATTGACATATTGATGAGTAAACTCATCAAAGCAGCTAAAGACCTAAAAATAACGCAGATAGCATTAGCTGGTGGCGTCTCGGCCAACTCAGGGCTTAGAGCAGCATTTGAAGAGCTACACACCAAGCGTGGCTGGACTGTATTTGTGCCAAAATTTGCATTTACCACCGACAATGCCGCTATGGTAGCATCGGCCGGATATCGCAAATACAACAAAGGCATCTTTTGCGACCAAACAGTAGCACCTTATTCTCGCACCATAATCTGAACAACTATGAACGAAAATCAGCGATACAAAGCCACTAACAACTTTACCATCAGCGAGGTAGCTGGTGAAAAGGTGATATTGCCTGTAAGTCAGTCGGTTGACGCACTAAACAATCTGTTTGTGATAAACGAAACTGGTGCATTTATCATCAGTCATTTGACGCAAGGCAAGAGTATTGCTGAAATAGTGCAAGCTATTGTTGCTACATACGATGTCGACCAAGCTACAGCACATGCTGATGTGGCTGAGTATGTGCAAGATATAGTAAACAGAGGATTCTTTGTTGCCGACAATTAACATACTGATAGTAGCAATATGAGCAAAACGGTAAATATTTCAGTAGCAGGGATAGAGTTTTGTTTTTTTACAAAAGAAAATATCGAACTCACTCCGTCAGATTACAGAGGCTTTGCTACTGAAAAAGCCATTGACTCAGCACTAAAAATAGAGATTGTAACACGTCAGAACATACCTACAGCCTATACTAATTGCACCAACACCTTTGTGGGCGATTGCCGAGGCACCGAGATGCCAAGTCACAGATGGGAAGTTGGTACGTTGCCCGATGGCAAAGAGTATATAGCAATAGATTATTTTACTGAAGTTATTCCATTTGAATGGATTCGCCTAACGTATGACAGCAACAATGGAGTACTTGAAGTTGTATGTCGCAACAAGCAATCAGCAAGCATCGACCCATATATCTATCCGCTTTGCAACATTTTGATATCCAGATTGCTAAAGTGTAAAAAATCGTTTTTGATACACTCATCGGTAGTAATTGACAATGGCAAAGGCTATCTCTTCACGGCAGTATCTGGCACAGGCAAATCGACCATGGCACGCATTTGGCAAGGCGAAGGTAGCACCATAGTCAATGACGATATGATTGCCATTCGCACTGACATGGAGCACATCACCGCCTTCAACATCCCAATGCCTTACTACATTGACCAACAACGTAGTGCTCAATTGCGAGGCATATTCTTGATAAGCCAATCAGAAACAAACTTTATACGCCCAATTAGCGGTGCCAAAGCAACACTGAAGCTATCCGCCAACACCATATCGCAGCCATCGTCAGAGATAGCAGCAATAGAGCACATCAGCAACGTAAGTTTGGTAGCACAAAAAATACCTATATTTGAATTGGGCTTTAAGCCTGATAATGAGATAGTAAGCATTGTGCGTAACCTCAACCTATAAAAAACATTGTAGCAATGGCAGAACTCAATGAAGTTATAGTAGGCTTGCTACAAGCTGGGCGACCCGTTGAGTTGCGTGCAGGCGGAGTGAGTATGTTACCTTTGCTATGGCCTCGTATGCGCTTGCACACCGAGCCTTGTGACAACTTCAGACGTGGCGACATTGCCGTATACATATCAAACAATGGTAAACTCATTGCACATCGCATTGTGCAAATAAAAGAGGAAAATATATTATTGCAAGGCGATTCGTGTCTCAAACCAGACACTATTGTTGCGCCAAAGCAAATAGTTGGCATAGTAACCAAAGTGCATATTGGTAACAAAACACTAAGTGTGAGCGGAAGAATAGGGCAGTTGTACTCTCATCTTATACTTCTTACATCGCCCGTGAGCCACATAGGCAATCATATTTTAGCAATAATAGTGTCAGAAATACTTGTTTTGAGAGGAATAATAAAAAATGAAAAGTAGCCGATACTACATATTGCGCATTCTCAAAATGATATGGCAATGCAGTTGGTTTTGGACCACACTCAATGCCATATTGGTAGTAGTGCGCGGACTTATTCCGCTTGCGCAACTATGGGCGGTGAAGGTCATCATCGACATAACAACACAGCAAGTAATAGCTCATAAATTTGACTTCAGCGAGGCATTGAGTGGCTTGTTGCTTATGGGCGGATTGTTTGTGGCTTCGTCAGTAGTTGCATCGCTGCATACCATCGTCAAAGAGCGACATAGCTATTGCCTCAGCGACAATATATCAGCCATTATTCATCAGCAAACAGCCAAAATAGGGTGCGTCTATTTCGACGATGCTCATTTCCACAACATATTTTTTCGTGCAGTAGCCGAGTCGTCGACCAAGCCACTTGGCGTATTCTACAATGTTGTTGGTATGTTGCAAGAGGCGCTTACCATAGCATCGTTGGCATTGCTACTTATGTCGGTGCATTGGGTATTACCTATTGTACTTATTTTGCTCGGATTGCCCATTGTAGTTGTACGAGTTTTGTTTTCGAGAAAACAATACCATTTGCAGCAAGAGCAAACCATCGATGAGCGCAAAACGCAGTATTACAATCGTGTACTCACTTCGCGCGAATTTGCCAAAGAGATGCGACTATTCAACCTATCGGCTCATTTTCGCTCGCTCTACATCTCTACATTGTCAGTCTTGAGGCACAAACGCTTGCATCTAATGATAAGTAGCGAAGTGCGTGAAGCTATGGTGCAGTTGGTAGCTTCGGTAGCCTTTGTTGCTGTATTTGGCTTTGTAATGTGGCAAGCAGTGAGTCTGCAACTATCGGTAGGCATGTTGGCAATGTATCTGATGGCACTTCAGCGCAGCTATAGCATATCGCAAGATCTACTCGAACGCATTGCCGCTATATATGACTCCAATCTTTTTCTGAAAAACTTCTTCGACTTTGTTGATATGCCCATACCTCCCGAACCAGCAATAGACACAAACGTTGAGGCAGGTACAATATCGTTTAGCAATGTATCATTTGCCTATCCCAACGCCACAAAACCAACTATAAAAAATGTTTCGTTCAGAATAGAAAAAGGAGAAACGGTGGCAATAGTAGGGCGCAATGGCTGTGGCAAAAGTACGCTAATAAAGCTCATCTGCCGACTATATCAGCCCAGTAGTGGCGAGGTGAATGTAGGTGGCAAAGTTTCTGCCATATTCCAAGATTTTATGCTCTACAACGCCTCGGCAACCGACAATATTCGATTTGGCGAACTAAGCAAAAACATAGGTATGCCACCTATAAAACAAGCAGCTCGCAACGCTGGCATCGACCAACTCTTTGAGCAATTAAAATATGGCTACGATACACAACTTGGCACACTCACCCCAGAGAGCAATATGCTCAGTCAAGGTCAATGGCAACGTGTGGCATTGGCACGCTCGTTCTATACTGATGCTGATATTATAGTGATGGACGAACCTACAAGTTCGCTCGATGCCTTCACCGAAGCTGCTATCAAAGATAACTTCAATGCCATCACACACGGCCGAACAGCTATTATCGTGAGCCACCGTATGTCGTCAATTCGCATTGCCAACAAAATTATGGTTGTCGACAACAATACGATAACCGACTTAGGCACTTACGATGAACTTATGAGCCACAAAGGCTTGTTTTATGAGATGATGAAAAAAATGGAGAGTTAGTGTTTATTCGACAAAATATTTTTCTATCGTACGTGTCTTTTTAGAGAAATTTACACCAATAAGGAACGTCTTTTTCTCATCGAGCGAAAATTGTAGCGGATAATCCTTCTCCTTGATTTGTTTCAGAGCCTCTTCAGCCGAGCCATCGAGCTTGAACTCAATGACATAGCGATAGAGTGGCGTTTCCACAAGCAAATCTATCCTGCCATCAGAGGTGTGATATTCGGTATGAGAATAAAAGCCCATCATCTTGAAAATCACCCACGTCATATTCTGAAAATGATTCTCTTTGTCGCCATTTGTG
>CAJONN010000087.1 GCA_905235955.1 uncultured Marinilabiliaceae bacterium | reverse complement strand
TAATTTTTAGCGGAGTGGCAACAGCGACGAGTTCTTTTTGTTACTTTTTCTTGCGGAAAGAAAAAGTAAAAGACTAATGAGAAAGCCGTGTTTGGAAATTTGTTTGTAGTATATTTCTACTTGCGAAACTTAAGATTTTATAATTATATTTGCACTGCAAAAAAAATAAGTCGCAAGATATGGAGGAGTATATTGTTTCTGCCCGCAAATATCGTCCGGCAACATTTGATACTGTTGTAGGACAAGGAAGTATAACAACAACGCTGAAAAATGCCGTAAAAAATGCACGTTTAGCTCATGCATATCTCTTTTGCGGTCCGCGTGGTGTTGGCAAAACAACTTGTGCTCGTATCTTTGCAAAAACCATCAATTGCCTCAATCTCTCTGATACTCAAGATGTTTGCGGAGAGTGTGAGTCGTGCAAAGCATTTGATGAAAATCGCTCATTCAACATACATGAACTCGATGCAGCCTCAAACAATTCAGTAGATGATATTCGTCAACTCATTGAGCAAGTGCAAGTTCCGCCACAAGTGGGGCACTACTC
The DNA here is from genome assembly GCA_905235955.1 of uncultured Marinilabiliaceae bacterium. Lineage (GTDB taxonomy): Bacteria > Bacteroidota > Bacteroidia > Bacteroidales > Marinilabiliaceae > W3P20-009. Next base: position 9,935 of record CAJONN010000087.1, on the reverse strand, counting down.
AGTATTTATCATCGACGAGGTTCATATGCTCTCATCTTCGGCTTTCAACGCATTCTTGAAGACACTTGAAGAACCACCATCGTATGCCATATTTATTTTGGCAACAACTGAAAAACATAAGATTTTACCTACTATCATATCGCGTTGTCAAGTATTCGACTTCAACCGAATGACTATCGCCAATGTGGTAGAGCAGCTTAAGTATGTAGCTCAGAATGAGGGTATTGTGGCTGATGAAGATGGACTTGCAGTGATAGCTCAAAAGGCTGATGGCGCTATGCGTGATGCATTGTCTATTTTTGACCAAATAGTAGCCTTTTCAGGCAAAAATATAACATACAAAAATGTAGTCGACAACTTGAATGTGCTCGACTTTGATATTTTCTTTGATGTAACACAAGCTATTGCAGAGCATGACTATCTCAAAGCCATGCTTCAGTTCAACGATGTAGCTTCTAAAGGTTTCGATGCGCTCAACTTCTTGAGTGGGCTTACGCATCACATGCGCAATTTGCTTGTTGCACGTGATGCTGAGAGCATTCGTTTGCTCGATGTTAGCGAAAAAGTAGCTGAGCGATATGTTGCACAAGCTACTGCTATGCAACCCTATGACATTATAAAATATATAGAGATTTTTTCTGATTACGAACTCAATTATAAAATAGCTCGCGACAAACGTCAGCACATAGAATTTGCGTTGCTCAAAGCTTGTATGCATGGCGACGAAAAAAAAAAGTAATTGAGCAACTGAACGCCTTTTTTGCATCGGTCGATTCACAGAAAACAGCTACTACGCCTCTGCCATCTGTTCCTCCAATTGCACATAAGCCTACAACTCCCAAACCTGTGTCATCTCCTGCCTCTAAGTCAGATAGCGGAAGTGTTGATATGTCGTTGAGTGAGATGATGCGTATGGTGAAGGAGGGCAACAACAAAACATCAACTCAGTCGCAAAGCCTCACCGATATTTATGGTACACAAAACACTACTATTGATGCTGGTAAAGTGCAAGAATTGTGGGTGCGTTTTTCGCGCAGCATAGAGTCGCAAGATACGCATCTGTATTCGCTTATGCAGCAGATACCTACAGTAGAAAATGGTACGTGTGTTGTTGCGGTGGTGTCGAATAATATGCAAGCAAGTAAGTTGCGCGAGAGTTCTGAGCTTATTAATTTCTTGCGTCAGCAGACTGGTGTGCCATCGCTTACATTGGATGTGAGGGTAGTGGCTAATGAAAGCAATGCAACAACAACTCAAGATGCTATTGCCTATACACCTAAGCAAAAACTTGATCAAATGATAGCAGACAATAAGTCTATTGGCTTGCTTGTCGAAACTTTTTCTCTTGATGTAGAATTTTGAAAATTAGTTCTTTATTGTTAAGAATGCTGTCTTCCCCTTCTCAACGCTGACACTAATATTTTTGCCTTGTGGCAATGTGATGGTGTGTGTGCCAGCTTCTATTTCAATGTCGATAATGCGAATGCAGGCGGGTAGTGTTTGCCAGTTGCGAGTGTCGGCTTTTTCTGAAAATGCTTGTGTTACTGATATTGCCAATCCTGCCAATTCGTTTTGTTTAGAAACGGCGCTACTTAGAGCTTGCTTAGCTCCTACGCGTAGTATGGCTGTTCCGAGTTCGCGCCAGTAGCGGTCTTTGAGGCTTTGTGGCGCAATTTTGTTTAGGTTTTCAACGGTAGATGCCATATATATTCTTCCGTCTATGTTATAGTTGCTACTGGGTAGTTGCTTGGTGCGCAGTGTGTATTTGGGTAGCGTCATCGTTATAGTTTTGATGTCAGATAGCGAGGCATCTTGTGCCGATTTTTGTGGTAAGAAGACCGGAACGTTGATCGAACCATCATCGCTGGCGTATGTGAGTACTCCGTTGCCACTGCCTTTGGTAAAGTTGAACAGATGTTCAGTTTTTACAGGGCTGTTGCCATCTTCAATCAATACTATCAGATGTCCTGTATTGTTGTTGGCTTTGTATATGGTGTTGTATTTTTTTTCAAATTCTTGAGCATCTTGTTTAAATCCGGTAGCGTATGCGGTTCGGATAGCAGCTGTTTTGAGCGATGCAGGTGCTGGGGTAGAGTAGAGCGTAGTGTAGTCGCCGTCGTATATGTTGAGTGCGTTGCGATAGGCTATGAAGGCGTTATTGTTGTCGCCTATTGTTTCGTACAAGATGCCCATAATGTAGTGTCCAAAGGCATCGTGTGTATAGTGTTTGCCGTTGTCTTTGCGGTAGTCGTCGAGTTTTTCGAGTTCTTCGTTTATTTTTTTGCATTCTACAATGGCATCTTCGTAGTTGTTGATGCTGATGTAGTTGAGCGCCTGATAGTAGTGCAGCATTATTTGCTCAAAACTCTCGGTATGATATGTTGTTTTCATTGAGTTGGTGGCAATAGCGAGTGCTGCATCGGTAAATGTGAGGCTGTTGTTTTCAGCTATTAAGTGGTCGGCGAGGTTGAAGTAGGTGATAGAGTTGTTGTAGTCGCCTTTGAGTTGCAGGAGTGTAGCGTAATTGAGGTAGTAGAGCACTAAGTTGCGTTTTCTTTTTTTGAGCAGTTTGGTGTTGTTGAGTTCGGTTATAGCTGCATCGTAGTTGCGTTGCTCATATTGCTGGTTGAATGAATATGTAGAGGCGTAGAACGAACTTTGGCAACTGCTTATCATTGCTGATGTGGCAGATGCTATGAATAGTATTTTTATATTTTGGGCAATTTTGTACATGCGCAAAAAAAGATGTGGAAGTGTGAAAAATGGAGGCATGTAGGATTGCTGATATTCTCATGCCTCCATGTGTTGTGTGGTTTTAGTTTTTGATATACTTCTTGATTTTTTTGTCGCCAATCCAAACTACTTCGTTGCTTTCAAGGTCAGAAAGTTCGAGGCTTGTTTGGTAGTAAACTACTTTTTCTTTTTTGTATTGGTCAACAATAGAGCTGATGTCGCCTTGTAGCATATAGTCGGCTCCGAGTTCTTTGCCCCATTTTTTAGCTGTTTCAACTGAAGCGTAGTTTTGTTGTGCAGCTCTTTCTTGGCGCAGTGCTTCGCGTTTTTCATCGGCCTGAACAACTCTAACTTTGCCCGAACTGATAAATGCTTTTTCTACGTCTTTGATGAATGTGTTGGCATCGATGTGTTCGCTTGTTTTGTTGTATACAAGTCCGACGATGACAACTGGTTTCTTGTTGGAGTGTGTGCGGTTATATTCGCTTATCCATGAAGCTGAGAGTACTTGCTCTACCATGGCTTCAGCCACTTGTCGGCTATCGGTGTCGTTCCATTTGCCACTGAGGTCAATGGTCTCTTGTACGTCAACGCGTTCTATGCGGTGAGAGCATGATGGCATTGTAGCCATGAGGGTTGCTGCAAGTGTTGCGAGTGCTAATTTTTGTAGTTTCATAATTTAGTGTGTTTGGGTTTGTTTTTTTTATGAAAAGAACATTTTCAAATATTTTAATATCTCTTTGTTTAGGTCGTCGGGTGTGCGTGTAACGGCATCAATGATGAAGTTCATTTTGTCATCGTTGGTGGCTTTGTTGCCTATGCGCAGTGCTGCTCGTACATATCTGAATGTGTAGGGCAGGTAGGGCTTCTGACCTTTGGCTATCATTATTGCCATGTCGTAGTCGGCTGATAGATAGTTTTTTAGGCTGTCGCTTTTTATTTTGTAGAAAAAGCTGAAGTCGTCGTCGGTGAAGTATTCTACTATGCCTTGGTTGCTCACAAAGTTGTTGACATCGGTGCGTATTTTTTTGTCGTAATAGCTTATCATCATTACTTTGGAGTTTGGGCATATTTTTTTTAGTTCACTGCGTAGGTTTACTATGGCTTTTTCGGTTTCTGGTGGCGTGATGTCGCTAACAATAACAATGTTTTGTACCGATGCAAGGTCTTTCCACTGTTTCTTTGATGGGCTGACGCTACTGAGTTTGTTGAGCTTGTCGCCTATTTGTTGCCGTATATGGTTTATTGTTTCCAACACTTTGTTCTGAGTTCTATTTGTTGAGCATTGATATTAGTTCGGTTTCGCTAATTATGGTTATTCCAAGTTTTTGCGCTTTTTCAAGTTTGGCGGGTCCCATATTTTCGCCAGCTACTAAGTAGTTGGTTTTGGCTGAAACTCCGCTTTGCATTTTGCCTCCGTTGTTTTCTATTATGGCTTTGAGTTCGTCACGACTATGCTGGGCAAATGTGCCACTTATTACGAATTGTTTGCCACTAAGTGTTTCGCTTTCCAACTGTTTTTCAGCTTTTTGCATTTGCAGTCCGGCTGCTGATAGTTGTGCTATTATCTCTTTGTTTTGAGGCTTGGCAAAGTAGTCGATTACTGAGTCGGCTATTTTTTCTCCAACTTCATCGGTTAGTAGCAGTTGCTCTTTGGTGGCTGCTTGCAATAGGCTGATGCTGGGGAAGGCTTGCGCTATTTTTTTTGCCACCACTTCGCCTACAAAATGTATGCCAAGTGCAAAGAGTACGCGTTCGTAGGGTATGTTTTTTGATTCGATTATACCTTTTATTATATTGTTGGCGGCTGTTTCTTTGAATCCATCGAGGTGATATATGTCGTTGAAGGTGAGTTTGTAGAAGTCGGCTATGTTTTTTACTATTCCACGTTTGTAGAGCAGTTCGGCTGTCTCTTCGCCTATGCTATCTATGTTCATGGCTTTTTTGCTTACAAAGTGGATGAGTTTACCCACTATTTGTGGCGGACAACCATCTTGGTTGGGGCAGTAGTGGGCTGCTTCGCCTTCGTAGCGCACAAGTTTGGTGCCACATATTGGGCATGTTTGCGGAAAGAGTATGCGTTGTGCGTTGGCAGGGCGTTTATCTGTGTCGACGCCTACTATTTTTGGTATTATTTCGCCTCCTTTTTCTACTACTACAGTGTCGCCTTCGTGTAGGTCAAGTGCCTCTATGATGTCAGCATTGTGGAGTGTGGCGCGTTTTACTATTGTGCCCGCCAATTGCATGGGCTCCATGTTGGCTACGGGGTTGATGGTGCCAGTGCGTCCAACCTGATAGGTAACTTCAATGAGGCGACTGTGGGCTTGTTCGGCTTTGAATTTGTATGATATTGCCCAGCGCGGACTTTTGGCGGTGAAACCGAGAGTTTGTTGCTGTTGTAAGTTGTTTACTTTGAATACTATGCCATCAATATCGTAGGGTAGCGACTCGCGTTTTTTGTCCCATAGATCAACAAAGTTGTATATTTCGTCAATGCTATGGCATAGTTGGCAGTGTGGCGATATTTTGAAGCCCCATTGCTTGGCATCTTCTAAACTTTCTGAGTGTAGGGCGTATTCGCGTTCATCGGTTAGTGTGTAGTATAGTACGCAGTCGAGTGGTCGCTGTGCGGCGATGCTACTGTTTTGTAGTTTGAGTGAGCCAGCTGCAGCGTTGCGTGGGTTGGCAAATGGCGTTTCGCCAATGTCGATGCGTTGTTTGTTGAGAGCTTCAAAGCCAGCACGTGGCATTATTATTTCACCGCGCATTTCAACTTGTGCGGGGTAGTTGCCATGTAGTGTGAGGGGTATGCTTTTGATGGTGCGTACGTTGCGTGTTACGTCATCGCCAATAGTGCCGTTGCCACGTGTTGCGGCACGTATGAGTTTGCCGTTTTCGTAGACGAGGCTGATTGATGTGCCATCAAATTTGAGTTCGCACATTATGTCGAATGGTTCGCCATTTAGGGCTTTCGATATGCGGTTGTAGAAGTCGGCAATGTCGGCTCGGCTATATGTGTTGCCAAGTGAGAGCATTGGTCGCTCGTGCCTTACTTGTTCAAATTCGAGGTTGATGTCAGAGCCTACGCGCTGTGTCGGACTATTTGGGTCGAAGAGTTCAGGGTGTTGTGTTTCGAGTTGTTGTAGTTCGTGCATTTTCATATCAAACTCTTGGTCAGATATGAGGGGGGCATTGAGTACGTAGTAGTTGTAGTTCTGTTTGTCGAGGAAATCTCGCAGTTGTTGTATGTGTTGTTCTGTAGTCATGTTCGTTTTTTGGCAAATATAACTATTTCACTCAAGTTTGTTATTTGTTTAAGGTGTCGGTTTGTCTGATAGGTATTATTAGTTGCGCAACGAAGGTGTTGTTTTCGCTTTTTTGTGTTGTGAATGTTGCTTCGTCGGCATATATTATGCTAAGTCGTTTGCGTAGGTTTTGCAGTCCAATTCCAGAGTTGCTATGATCTTCAGTATTTTCGGTGTTTATGCTATTTTCTACTCTGAAAATCAAGTTGTTATTGTCTGTTTTGAGCGATGCTGTAATAAAGCTATCTTTTGTTGGTATAATGCCGTGTTTGTAGGCATTTTCAACAAGTGGAATAAGCAGTAGGGGAGGAATGTTGATGTTGTCAATTTCGGTAGGCAAATCGAAATGTATTTTTACGTTTTTGTTTATTCGCAGAAGCATCAGATTGTGATAGTTTTTTATAAAATCAATTTCCTTGTTGATATTTATAAGGTCTGAAGTGTTTTCGTATAGAATATAACGCATCATTTTGCTAAGGCTATGTACGGCTTTTTGTGCGTCGTTGGGCGATTTGCTTATGAGCGAATAGATGCTGTTGAGTATATTGAAGAAAAAGTGTGGTTGTATTTGATATTTGAGTAGCGATATTTCTGATGTAAGTTTTTCAGTTTCAAGTACTTCGCGTTTCTTTTCGCTGTCGATGAGTTTTCGGCTATAGCTCACAGCCAAAGCAGCACCTATTCCGAGTGTTGCAAATATAATTCTGTGATATATATACATAGTTTGCATCATTGCAGACCTAATGCGTTCAACTCTTGGTTCGTCTTCAATTATTGTTCTTGCAATGGTTTCAACGGTATCGTTGAAGAAGATGATGATGATATTGAAGATGATAAATTTGATATATTTTTTTTTGTAAAACAGATGATCGATGCCATAGAGGTAGTTGCTATAGAAGGTAATGATGAGTCCAAATATCATCAGCCAAAAGTGGAACATAAAGCGAGCGTTGATTGTGGTGCTTTCGAGCTGAATCATAAGTGGTATTACGATGAGTACTACCAATATTATAGCGTGGAGTCCATATTCATTGAAACGGATTTTCATAGTGTTCAATTCTGAAAGGAAAATTTAAGCAAATATAGTTAAAATTTTGTATATACGTTGATGTCATCAGGTTTCGCAAGTAGGAGTGTATTGCAAACAACTCCCCAAACACGGCATCCTCATTAATTTTTCTTTTTCTGTCTGTACAGCCCCGAAGATGATTGAGCGTAGCGAAACGAAGTTCGGTATAGCAAAGTAAAAGACTTATTTACAGTACATTTTTACTTGCGAAAATAGAGTTAGTGTTTTAATAATGATAAAAGACTGTATAAAAAAAGCAAAAATATAGTGTACTATATGCCAAATATTTTGGTTGATATTGTTATTTTTAATAATTTTGGAACAAATTTAGGTTGGCTGAATGAAAGTTTTGAAAAATACCATCTTATTCATTTTTGTAGCAACGATTTTTTTGCTTGTTGCATGCAATGATAATGAGTCGAGATACGCCATACCACCACAATATAAATTAACGTCAAAATTGCGAGAAGGACTTAGCATTGACTCGCTAATAAAGATATCAGAAGCATTGCGTGCTGATGAGTCGATAGAGTTCAATGATTTGTATGCCGATGCTATCTTGACGTGGTGTAAATGTTATCAGCGTAACGATGACTCTACTTACTTGTATGCATCGCGAACATTGAGCAAACTAAGCGCATTGCCAGATACAAGCTATGCCTATAGAAAAATAAAAGCTGATATTGAGCTAATTACAGGTTTTAGCCTTATAGTGTCAGAGCCTGATAGTGCCATTGACCATATTGGCAAAAGTGTGCATTATGCTGAACTTATTGGCGCAACAGAATTGGTAGTAAAATCGCATCTATATATAGGTGAAATATGCAAAAATAGAGGCGACTATATCACAAGTTTGCAACATCTCAACACCATTCAAGAGATATGTGACACATTGCCAACATTATATTCTAATGCATCGTGGATAATTACAGTGTTGGCTGACATTGCTGGGCTCGCAACTGAGATAGGCGACGAACGTTTGGTTTCACTTACCATCCAAACAGCCTCTTTCTACTACGATAATGCCTCAATATATAGCCAAACATACTATCTCTATCAGAGAGTTAGGTCGCATTTCTATTTCGACCAATATTTGCTCGCAATATTCAATGCACAACGCCTCGAAAAAATATTGCAAGATGCCAACGACTATACATTGCTCTCGTGGGCATACGTGATACATGGCTTGTCGCTTTCAAGAATAAACGAGTCAGAAGATGCTGAGCTATACCGAAATAAGGCTGATAGCGTTATGAGGCAGTACAACGTAGCAGCAATCAAAGAAAAACGTATGCTCGATGGCGAAATAGCAGCAATGAATGGCAAGTCGACTGAGGCATATCATATATTATTTGATTCTATTAGTAGCGACCATAGGCACTTTGAATATCGTAGCTTGTTGGAAAGCAGAAAACATTTTTATCAATCAGTAAACGACTATAAATCAATCTGTGAATTGCAAAAAAGGCAAAACTGGTATATCGATTCGCTACAAGCCAACGTTATTTTCAACAATGTAAATGCTCGTATGGCAAGCGAACGCAACAACTCAAAACGTATGCGTGAAGAGGTTGCTAATAGTAAAGAATACGTAGAGCAGATGCGCACCAATCAAGTGTATGAACGCATTGTTGTAGTGGCAATTCTGATATTATCAGTATTGACAATACTCTTCCGCAATTATCGCAACAAGTTGAAATACAAAGATAAAGTAGAGAAAGAGAAAGATAAACTACGCGAAGAGCTATCGGGGATGATATCTGACGTAAAGAACACTGAAGATATGTTTAAAGAAGCCAGCCAACGACTGCAAGAGAGCATCAACTATGCTGAGCACATTCAGCGCTCAATATTACCAAAGCCCGAAGCCCTCGAAATGTGCAACATAACAGGCTCGTTCATATTCTTCAGTCCGCTCGACATTGTTAGTGGCGACTTTTATTGGTTTAGCCAAATAGGCGACCATCTGATAGTTTGTTGTGCCGACTGTACCGGTCATGGTATACCGGGTGCATTTATGTCAATGATAGCATCAACCATTATTAGCGACATTTGCAAACGTAATGCAGAAGATATATCGCCATCAGTTATTCTCGAACAACTTAACACCGACCTTGTTGCAGAGCTTGGGCACAATCAATCAGACGATGGCGCTGCCAAAGATGGCTGTGATATATCAATATTGTCACTCAACACAAAAACCAAAGAGGCTACAATAGCTTCAGCACGTCGCCCAGTTATAGTTATCAAAGACCAAGAGATGATAGAGGTGAAGGGCGTACGACGTAGCATCGGCGATACAGAATTTGGGCTCAATAACAAACCATTTGTAGACACCAAACTGCAATTGCACAAAAACGACACTATATATATGTTCTCTGACGGCTATACCGACCAGTTTGGCGGACAAGATAATAGTCGACTTAACTTAGTAAATACCAAGCGTTTCCTCCGAGCTATTCATAACGATGATATGGACGAGCAAGGGCTTACAATGCAAGAATTTTTCACGCAGTGGAAAGGCGACTATCCGCAAACCGACGATGTGCTGTTTATGGGTATAATGGTGTAAAAAGTGTCAACTTGAGTTTTTTAGTAGCCTTTGTGGTTCTTTCTTGTGGAAAAAAAGTAAAAGTTTTTAAGTTTCGCAAGTAGAAAAATGCACAGAAAATAAGCCATGAGAATGGGGCGAAAGAAATATACCCAACAAAATAACCTTCCAACAATATGCACGGAACCCGATTTTCACCTCGCGGTTGTCGCCTTTGGCACGGAGCGTTAAGAAAATTATCGTAGCGAAGCGCCCGAAACGATTTTCTGTTTGAGCG
>CAJONN010000086.1 GCA_905235955.1 uncultured Marinilabiliaceae bacterium | reverse complement strand
TTAAAATCGTTTAGCGAAGCGCAGATAATTTTTAGCGGAGTGGCAACAGCGACGAGTTCTTTTTGTTACTTTTTCTGTCGGTACAGAAAAAGTAAAAGACTAATGAGAAAGCCGTGTTTTGAAATTTGTTTGTAGTACATTTCTACTTGCGAAACTTGAGTTACTTAACTTTAGCAAATGACAGTTCTTTCATTTTTAACCATCCAATCACTTCCAACTATTAGTACGAAATCCGATTTTCACCATAACAGCAACATTTGTGTGTAAATAGTCAAATCTTTGCATACCTTTGCGCTTTGTAATAAAAAACCAAAAATATAATTCTTAGCTATTAGCTAAATATGGGAAAATCAAGAAACAAAAAACCTTTGTTGCTCAATGTTGAAATAACTGATGTAGCAGCCGAAGGAAAGGCTTTGGCACGAGTAGACGACCGTGTAGTTTTTGTAAATGGTGCCGTGCCGGGCGATATTGTTGACGTACAAGTTACACGCAAACGTACATCGTATTATGAGGGCGATGCAGTGGCTTTTCATAAATATTCTGACATACGCGTAAGTCCGTTTTGCAAGCATTTTGGCGTATGCGGTGGCTGCAAATGGCAAAGCATTCCGTACGAGAAACAGCTTGAATACAAAGCTCGCGAAGTATACAACAACCTAAAACGTATTGGCAAAGTAGAGCTACCCGAACAGATGCCCATTTTGGCATCGGCACGCAACCAAAAATATCGAAACAAACTCGAATTTACATTCTCAAACAAACGTTGGCTTACAGCTGAGCAAATGAAAAGTGGCGAAGGCATGGGACAACCCGGCTTGGGCTTTCATATACCCGGACTCTTTGACAAGGTGGTAGACATTGACGAATGCCACCTACAACTCGACCCATCTGACGCTATCAGGAAATGGGTGCGCAGCTATGCCATTGAGCACAACTTGGAGTTTTTCGACTTGCGCACACAGCAAGGTTTCTTGCGCAACCTGACTATACGCACTGCCTCTACGGGCGATTTGATGGTGCTCTTCTCCTTCTTCCGCGACGACAAACCTGAGCGCGAACAATTGCTGCAAAATTTGCTCGAAGCATTTCCACAAATAACATCGCTTATGTACGTTATCAATCCCAAAGCCAACGATACTATTGGCGACCTTGAGGTGTTTACTTTTGCTGGCAACGACCATATAATGGAGGAGATGGAGGGTATAAAATTTAAGGTCGGACCAAAATCGTTTTACCAAACCAACTCTGAGCAAGCTTACGAACTCTACAAAGTAGCTCGCTCATTTGCCGACCTCAAAGGGCACGAAGTGGTTTATGACCTATACACGGGCACAGGCACTATAGCCAACTTTGTTGCTAAGCATTGCCAAAAGGTTATTGGCATTGAATATGTGCCAGAGGCCATTGAAGATGCCAAAGTAAATTCAGCTATCAATGGTATTGAAAATACCAGTTTCTATGCTGGCGATATGAAAGATGTGTTGTCAATGGATTTCATCTCGGCTCATGGCGTGCCCGATGTTATGATAGTAGACCCACCACGCGCTGGCATGCACGAAGATGTTGTTCGTACTATCTTGTCGGCAGCTCCCAAACGTATTGTATACGTCAGCTGCAACTCTGCTACGCAAGCACGCGACATCAGTATGCTTGATGCCAACTACAAGGTTACTAAGATGCAACCTGTTGATATGTTTCCGCACACTCATCACGTAGAGTCAGTTGTTTGCCTCGACAGACGATAACTTACACATATACAGAAAGTAAAAAGAGCTTGTTCTACGAGTAGTTAGAACAGGCTCTTTTTCTATAATTTCGCCCATTGGGGCAACTTTACTTGCTAAAGTTGAGTTATTTATGAATAAAATTCTTTTAGTAGTTGAACGTTACACCCACTGTGTAGGTGCCACCAATCTTGTCGCAATAAGTAAATTCTTTCTTCTCATTATCAAACAAGTTGTGAGCGTTGAAGAATACCTCTGCACCATTAACTGGTTTGTAACCTATCTTGAGGTTAACAGTAAAGCGGTTGTCGAGTTTCTCTTCGTTATATGACATTGCGTATGTGCGCTTACCAATGAAGTTGGCAAAAGCAGATATGTTGAGTTGCTGTATAGGCTTATAGATAAGACCAACCATACCATATATGCTTGGAGTGGCCTTGTGTACGTGACCGTTGGTTGTTTCGGGCTGCTTATAATACGATGAACCAAGGTAGTACATATCCCCTTGACAATAGTTAGCAAACTGTATAGCATATTCACTTTCAGTAAGGAAGTATTCTATAGCTTGAGACATTGTTCTACCCTCTTTAACATATTCATCAATAAGAGGCCAAAACAAGCCAACTATCTCAGGGTTGAAAAGTGTTTGTTTAAGTTCTTCCAACGATGCACCTATTTGTGTAGCAATTGCTTCATTTCGACTATAGATGTAATAGTTGTCTATTATAGTTCTTTGCCAGTTGAGGTTGAACTTAGTAATGAGTTTCGATGACATTATATAGTCGATATTGAGCGAAATGCCACCTTGTTTCACCTTGAAAGGAAGGTTGTCATATTTGATATATGAGCGAGTTTCCAAATTCGGATAAACTATACCAGCAGATATTTGCATAGGCGAAAGTGTATCACGCAAGTCATTGGCATATACCAATGAACCAACAAATTCATCGAGCGAAATATCAAACATAGATTTATTTGATATAAGTGCACCAAAATCTTTGCTTATAGAATAGAAGGCTTCAGCATCGATAAGTACTTTGTTTGACGGACGCCAACGATAGCCCAACTCAAAGTTGTCAATATGAACGAGGTCAGCATCTTCGTTGCCTTCAAATACTATCACTGATGGAAGCATATTTGTGCGTTGCCACTCGTAATTGGTGGCAGTATTCACAAAACATCCACTCCTGTTGGCACGTCCGTAGACAAAGCGAATGAAGTTGGCATCGCTAATGCTATAGTTGGCGGCAAATTGCCAAGAGCTATTCCATTTGTCGGGCTTACTGGTTTTGTCAGAGCGAAATGCACCAATCAGGCGCAAATCGCCGACTTTGTAGTCGAGGCGCAAGCTTGGCGCAAATGTGGTGAGATGTGCACCATCATCGAAATACCCCCACAAACGATGACGATATGCAGGTGGCGTGGTTCCATATTTTTCGTAGTGCCAACTATACGCCTCGTAGATGTTGTTATGATTATTTTTTATATTGTGCGTCGGATCGTTGAAAACTGGCTGGTAATTTTCAACCTTCATCCATTCGTAGCTAATACCCGGTTTTATGGCCAAGTCGCTAATTCTGAACGTATATTCGGCATTGGCATTGAAGGTGTTTTCAAATACTTTATAGCCCGGATTGCCAACAATGTAGTCGTTGCTACCACCATTGTATCCTACGTTTACTTGCAGGTCATAGATAGAAGCTTTTACATTGGCATAGCCTTTCTTAGATATACGTGTAGAGAATGGATATACATCTTCAACTATATCAGCAACAAGTGATTTTGATTGCTGATAGCCACCAGTTATATCAATGCTAACATTGTTGTTGGGTTTTATTGACAGATAACCATTCAGACCAATGTTTTGACGCGATGTATTGAGGTCGTCAAACTGATCTGATATTTTGGTTGAAGGCTCAGTAGTGTTGAAGAGGTATTGACCTTTAAATGTTCGGTAACGCTCAAGTTGGTCTGGTGTAAGCATCTCAGAGCCTTTAGCTTCGCGTATATATCCATTGGCAATCCACGTGTCCATGTTTTGTTTAAGCTCAGCACCTGTTGCATCAAAAAAATTGCGTGTCGCTTCCAAAATATCGTCCCTTTCTACATAATAACGGTCGTCAGATGTTGGTGTAGATGGGATGAGGTCTGTAGTACGTCCGCGGCGTTGCACATTTACAGTTAGTCCGCCTGCAAATTTGCCATTTGTTGTTGCCTGGCGCAAAGCAAAGTCGCCAATGCAAGTGTTGTTGTTGCCCATTTGGAAGCTACCTGACACTGCCGGCGAATTGTTACTTGGCTTATCGGTAATGATGTTGATAACACCCGTAACAGCATTCGCACCATAGAGTGCACTGCATGCTCCGCGTACTACCTCTATGCGCTCTATATCTTCAATTGATATAGGTAAGTTGTCGAGGATGAGGGCTCCAACACAATAGTTTTGCATTGGTCGGCCATCTATCATAAGCAGAGTATTGGCATTCTCAGTGTAGAGCATCATCTGATGGTCAGGTATATTTGATAGCCCTCGCATTTGTACATCGAAGTTGCCTGATGTCTTCTCAGTAACTATCATACCCGGTATCAGTCTGAATGCTTCTTCTATAGATAATACGCCATAAGTACGCATTTCGTCTTTGGTGATGACGGTGGTAGAGAGGGGCGATGTGAAACTATCTTCTTCTTGCTTCGATGCCGAACTTACGTTTTTGTTCATTATGAGCGCAAATAGTTCGTCGACACTGCTAACGCCAAGTGTTTCAACAGCTTTCATGAGGTCTTCGAGTGGCAGTTCTGACAATTCTCCGATGCTCATGTTCAATATTTGCTCTTTGGTCAGTTGTTGTTGTGCACATACGTTTATGTTTGTGCAAAACATAGCCACCATAAAAATGGCAGCGAGAGTATAGACTTTCATAGTAAATATGGGATTTTAGGTAGTTTTCTTTTTTTTTGATTTAGTCTACTTCGATACCAAGTTGCAAAAGCTTTTGGCTGACTTGTAAACCTCTCTTTGAGATATTTTTGTTTGAAATTTCAAATTTCAACTTTCCACCTTCTGAGAGAAATGAGATGCCTGCACCTTGTGCACATTGACCTTTTTTGCAGCTGACAATAAGGTTTTTATTACCCGCTTGTGCACTTACAAGTGCGTCAATTTGAGAACTTTTGGCTTCGCCCAAGCACACTATGTCGCTTTTCTGAATGCCATTTGGCGTAACAGACTCTTTTACAACTACTTTGCGTGAACCAATAGCTTTGGTAGCAGCAAGTTTGTTGAGCTCTGATGCCAAACTATTGTCGCCAATCACGGTAATGACCAAGTCTTTTGAGTTATCTTCAGCTGGCCAACCTATATTCTTGGCGAAGTTGTAGATATAAAGAGCTTGAAACTGAGCCATTTGTGCTCGGCCAACAACGCTTGTTAATGCTAATAATAGTAATAAGATGAAATTTTTCATACTATATATTTTGGTTAGTTATTTGGATTAGTATGCGCAAGAATACTATA
This sequence comes from uncultured Marinilabiliaceae bacterium, assembly GCA_905235955.1. GTDB lineage: Bacteria > Bacteroidota > Bacteroidia > Bacteroidales > Marinilabiliaceae > W3P20-009. The sequence continues at coordinate 4,873 of CAJONN010000086.1, read as the reverse complement.
TTTTTTTTGGATTTTCAAAATGTTTTATCATTTTTTCAGTTGTTTAGTTAGTATTTAGTTAGGATAATATCTGAATTTTGTTTTCTTTCTTTATTTATTTGCTCAATAACTCTATCTTCTACGCTAATAATAATTCATATGTTTGCTTGTATTGATATTTTTTTAATTTTTTTGACTAATGTGGTTTATTTTCCTTTTTAACTCAAGTTTCTTTACTCTCGCACAGATAACACTGTTTTTATATTGGAACACAGATAACACAGACTGCTAAGAAAAGTTGAACGAAAGAACCGTAATTTTGGGCTAAATTTTATATTTTTGCAAAACATTTTGCAAATAAACTCGCTAATGCATTTTTATTCAAAAAACATTATCAAAAAATGAGTATAGAAGAGAAGCTTCAGCAAGCTGTAGCCAACATAGTTGAGCAACTTTACAACTCAAAAATTGAGGCTAAAAACATTCAAGTCAATATTACACGCAAAGACCAAAATGGTGATTACACAGTAGTAGTTTTCCCATTGCTCAAAATATCGAAGAAAAGCCCCGATGTTACAGGGCAAGAGATAGGTCAGGCATTGGTAGAAAAGGTAAGCGAAGTAGCTCAGTTTGAGGTTATTAAGGGCTTTCTGAATCTTACTCTTTCAAAAGAATATTGGGCTGGCATTTTGGCGGCGGCTGCTGCTAATGCTGACTATGGCTTCAACCATGCCAAAGCTGATGCTCCGTTGGTAATGATAGAATATTCGTCGCCCAACACCAACAAACCTTTGCACTTGGGGCACATCAGAAACAACCTCTTGGGCTACTCCCTCTCGCGCCTAATAGAGGTAAACGGCAACCGCGTTGTAAAAACCAACATTGTCAACGACCGTGGCATACACATCTGCAAATCGATGTTGGCATGGCTCAAATGGGGCAACGGTTGCACACCAAAATCGCTCAACCAAAAAGGCGACCACTTGGTAGGCGACTACTATGTAAAGTTTGACAAAGAATATAAAGCCGAACTAAAGCAATTGCAAGAACGTGGTTTGTCAGAAGAAGAGGCTGAAGAAAAGTCGCTACTGATGCAGGAGGCAAGGCAGATGTTGGTAAAATGGGAAGCTGGCGACAAGCAAGTGCGCGACCTCTGGAAGAAGATGAACTCATGGGTATATGAGGGCTTTGACGAAACATACGCACTACTGGGTGTTGACTTTGACAAAATATACTACGAAAGCAATACATACAAAGAGGGCAAAGAGTTGGTACTGAAAGGCTTAGAGGAAGGTAAATTCTACCGTGAAGCCGATGGCTCAGTGTGGGCCGACCTCACTGCTGAAGGTCTTGACAAGAAGATACTCTTGCGCAAAGATGGAACTAGCGTATATATGACGCAAGACATTGGCACTGCCAAACTTCGTTTCCGCGACTATCCTATCGACAAGATGATATACGTAGTGGGCAACGAGCAAAACTACCACTTCCAAGTGCTCTCTATACTGCTCGACCGTATCGGATTCAAGTGGGGCAAAGAGTTGGTGCACTACTCATACGGCATGGTAGAGCTTCCGGAAGGCAAAATGAAGAGCCGTGAGGGTACTGTGGTTGACGCTGACGACCTCATACAAGATATGATTGACACTGCTCGTGAAATGAGCAAAGAGCAAGGCAAACTCGATGGCTACACCATAGCCGAAGCTGAAAACGTATTCCGCATATTGGCACTTGGCGCACTCAAATATTTCATTTTGAAAGTCGACCCCAAAAAGACTATGACCTTCAACCCCAAAGAGTCAATCGACTTCAATGGAAACACAGGTCCGTTTGTGCAATATGCCTACGCTCGCATACAATCAGTGCTGCGCAAGGCTGCTGACGCTGGCTATCAAGTACCAACCACAGCTACAGCCAACGAGCTCGACGACAAAGAGATACAGCTATTGCGCCACATTGAGCAATTCCCTATTGTAGTGGCAGAAGCTGGCAAAGTATATAGCCCGGCATTGGTTGCAAACTTTGCCTACGACATAGCCAAAGAGTACAACCAGTTCTACCACGACTTCTCAATACTGAAAGAGACCAACGAGCAGAAACGTGCCAACCGCTTGCTCATAAGCAAAACAGTGGCTCAGGTAATAAAAAATGCTTTGTGGATACTTGGTATTGAGGTGCCAGAGAGAATGTAAAGATATCACATACATCTATATACATAGAGACGCTTACAATTTTGGTATAGCGTCTCTTTTTTTACATACTCAAGTTTCGCAAGTAAAGTAGCTCTGAAGAGGCGAAAGAATAATAACGCACAATTGCAGTCACTCTTTCGCCACTTCGGGGATTGTTTGCAAGTACATTCATACTGAAACTTAAATTTTAATATCAGCTTTTTTCTCTTTTGAAAAGATAAGCAATTCAACAGCTTCTATTTTCTTTAATCCTAACTCACCACGTGTTTCTTTTACATCAAAATCAATAATTACTTCTTTGCCATTAATTGTTATAGGAACGTCAAAATGCTTTAAATCAGTATTGTAGTAATCGGCTCGTGCTATTAAATCTTTTAATGTCATAGTTTTTAGTTTTTATTGTTTGCTCAAAATTAAAATATTCTATTCTCCATTCTTGAGCAAGTGTTTTCAACATGTTGCCAATCAACAAAATCTGCTATTGTTTCAATGCGTAATTCAGCATTTTCAAGTTCGGCATTTTCTTTATTTACATACTTTGACTGTGTCTTATCCCATTGAAATGATACAGGAATATTAAGCCAATTTCTGATAATATCAGTAAGTGCTTCTTCTCCTTGATAAGCTACTCGCCACTCTGTACCTACTAATCGACCATAGTCTGGTTGTTGTTTGTTGTCAAATTGTTCTTTTGTGAGCCAGCAGGTATTACCATATTTGTCGATTATTTGAGTACGGAGAGTGTCTTTAGTTTTAGCAGATTGTTTTTTGATAAATATACTTTTGCGGATATATTTATCTTCTCCATTGACTTTGATTTTGAACCAAAATTCTATACGAGCTTGAGGTGTGTGTGTTGTTTCATCTTCACTTGTATAAACAGGTTCTTCAGCAGGCTTATTAAAGCCAAGTTTTTCAATTTCAGTTGCGGTTGGATTAATAGCCACAACTGTTGCAGGTGTATAACCAATGAATTTGTCATACGATTCGTTCTGCACTGTGGCAGGTGTTCCAATTTTAATCATGATGTTTTTATTTTTTTTGTTATTAATTGATTTCTAAAAACAAAAACGGCATAAACTTATTGTGTTTTATAAGTTTATGCCGCTACAGCTCTTAAAAGCTGTAAATATTAGTTGTTAGCGACTGCTAAAATAGAAAAATTAAAAGCAATTCACAACGTGTTGTTAGAATAGAAAATTGAAAACAATTCACAATGTAATATCTCTTATTCCTCCACCTATATATTTGCTATAATCTATTGGTTCAAAAGCCGGTTGAGGTTGGAGTTTATGATTGGCAAACCATGTATTTATCCAATATTGTCGTTCTTCTGGAGTACCTACGTAAGTAAATGCACGAGCAGGATCTTTTGAAGAAAATATAGCATCTTTATGATAAGTTTCTTTAGGTACTTCTCTATAGCTACCATTAGCATAATTAACTTTATATGTTCCATCATCATCTTTATGATCATATATAACAGCATGATATGGTACATTAGGTTGAACATCATATTGAAGTATATCTCCCGGTTGTGCCTCACTTATAGGAATAGGTTTAAATCCCATTTTTTCTGCATTTGCTTTAAATTCGGAGTTACTCCATGAACCAGCAAGTGTTCCATCTTTTCTTTTTCTGGTATAATAAATAGGATTATACATATTTTCCCTATCTGCAATTGAGGATTCACTTCTATTAGCAGCTTGATTGTCATCATTATAACTATCTGTGGCTGTAGAAATACAGTTCCAATTGCCATAATCTTCACTATCTCTCCATTTACCTCCATTTAGATTAACATACGCTCCTAAAGTTCTATTCCTTGATCTATCAAGTGCTTGTTCTCTTCTATTACGTATAACTGCATTTACATAATCTTCAATATCATCATAACCTGATGGATTGATATATTTCATGTAATCTACTAAATCAAGATTTGGTTCATGTGGTCTTGATATAAAAGTTGCTTTCTTTCCCATGTTTATTTAGCTTTAAAATTATATAAGTTTTTATTTAAATCATTAATCATATATCCCTCTACAACGTCATTTGATGTAACTAAATCTTCCATAGGTATTTCTACAACACCTCCACCAATATTGTGTATTAAATATAAATCTGAACCTTTATGATCTACAATACCTACATGCCAAATATTTCCATTGGATTGTTTGAAAAATACTATAGTGCCACTATCAAATGCTTTATAGTCTTCAACTCTTTTGCATGGTATTACTTTCTTTTGAAATAATTTGATAATGTTTCTACATCTAACGATGTGCAAGATTTCTTCCTCCATCTTTTTCCCACTGAGTTAAATCTGCTCCATTCTGTGTACGCCAACGATAATAGATGTAATCAAGTCCCATGTGGGTTATCCCAAGTTTTTCTATTTCAGGTCGCCAATGTTCATCTGATTTATTAGAACCATAAGCCATATATAATTCTTGCCATGCTCTTAATAATACATCTATACAACAACCATCACCTTTTACTTGTTCACCCCATTTTGATAGTTTGTATTCATTGCTATCATAACCATTATATTTGCCTATTTGATTCTCTGCTTTAAGTTTTAATGTATAGCACCATCTCATCGCTGCACAATGAGCGCAATAGATTTGATTAGGGTCATCTGCTCCTGTATATCTTTTAGTTGATACATTATCAAGTTTTGTTAGTTGTCCGTATGATAAAAC
>CAJONN010000085.1 GCA_905235955.1 uncultured Marinilabiliaceae bacterium | reverse complement strand
GACGAGTTCTTTTTGTTACTTTTTATTTCGCTTCGCTCAATCATCGTTGAGTCTTGCGGAAAGAAAAAGTAAAATTAATGGGAAGGTCGTATTTGTGGATTTGTTTGCAGAACATTTCTACTTGCGAAACTTAAGTTAGCTATATACCGACCTAACTATTTATATATTTTTGCCTAACAACTTTAGGCAATTTTGAAACTATAAGATTGTAGGATTCTACAATCCACTCTTCTACTTGCGAGGCTGACAACTGCTCGTAATAGACATCGCTCCAATGCGTTTTGTTCCAATGCCATGCGGGTGTTACGGCTGAATATCGTTCGCGCAGTTCTTCGTTTCTCTCTGGCGATAGTTTTAGCGCTATTCTGGGGGCAGAGTTTTTCATATCATGCCGTCCGCCCCCAAGCCACAAACATACAAATATCTTACCTTCAAGACGAAAAGTGATAATATCATCGCCAAACGGCTGATCTTCAGTTACGCCATTGAGCGACAAGGTAAAGTCTCGTACTTGTTCGATGTTCATATTTTTGCTATTGGTTATGCGCCTATTTTTTGTCCAATCCTATTCCTGAAAAATGTTTTAGCAACGGAGCTATCATAAGTGCCTGTTTTAGCTTATTTTCAGCTACAAGATTGTAAACTTCGTCGCGGCTAAGTAGGTGAACCGATAGGTCTTCAGTGTCGTCGAGATGCTGTTCTGATGTTTTTTCTACACCAACTGCCAAAAAGCAATGCGTAAGGTTGGTCATTGTGCTTGGGTTGGCCGATATTGACATTAGTTCATGCCACTCGCCACCTGTGTAGCCCGTCTCTTCGAGTAGTTCACGTTGGGCAGCTTCGAGTGGTTTTTCGCCAGCCTCCATAACGCCACATGGCAATTCGTAGCAAGTAACTCCGAGCGCATGCCTATATTGTTTTTCCATCACATATTGTCCATCTTTGGTTATGGCTATCACGTTAACCCAGTCAGGATATTCGAGCACATAATATTCATGATTTATACGTCCATCAGGAAATTGCACTTCATCGCGCCTTGCTGTGAGCCACGGACGCTTTATAAGATACTCTGAACTTATAGTTTTCCATTCCCTATTTGTATCCATAATTTTTTTAATTTTATTGTTACATTGTTTCGATATAAAAACTGAATGGACGAAAACCATCGTTGCAACTAATCATTGCGCTCATAGGGTTTTGCATCCAGCCATCGTAAAAATTGCCTTTGCCCTTTGCCAACGCTTCAACAAACTTGCACATCGATAGCCATGCAGCAGGGCACAATCCGTGTGGACATTCGCCTGCCTTTGAAATCCATTGCTGCCCTACCTCAACATTGCATGCATGCTCTATTGGGTTTTCATATTTTGCCATCAGGTCAGGATAAATAGTTTGGCGTATTGCGGTTATTTTTACTTTGTTCATTGAAGTGTGGTTCAATAGTTTTTGCAAATTAAAAAATAAAAAGCCAGCATTGCAATAAACAATGCCGGCGCAGATATGAAAATTTCCAAATTCCTACTTCACAGCGGAATTACACAAGACCTTCATACTTTTTTTAGACAAGACCTTGAGCGATCATTGAATCAGCTACTTTGATGAAGCCACCAATGTTGGCACCCTTCACGTAGTTGATATGACCATCTTTCTCCTTGCCATACTTCACGCATGTAGCGTGAATGTTGATCATGATTTGGTGCAACTTAGCGTCAACCTCTTCACGTGTCCAAGGCAAACGCATTGAGTTTTGTGTCATTTCAAGACCAGATGTTGCAACACCACCAGCGTTAGATGCCTTGCCCGGAGCGTAGAGTATGCGAGCATTTTGGTATACTGCAATAGCTTCGTTGGTTGAAGGCATATTAGCACCTTCTGCTATCAGCTTCACGCCATTGGCAATGAGAGCTTTAGCGTCGTCTTCTTGTATTTCGTTCTGAGTAGCGCAAGGCAAAGCGATATCGGCTTTGGTATTCTTCCAAGGTTTTTCACCGTCGAAGTATTTAGCCGATGGGAACTTGTCTGCATACTCTTTGATACGACCGCGTTTTACGTTCTTGAGTTCTTTTACCCACTCAAGTTTCTCTGGTGTAATACCGTCAGCATCATAGATGTAACCATTTGAGTCTGACATTGTTACAACCTTAGCACCAAGCTGAGTAGCCTTTTCGACAGCATACTGAGCTACGTTGCCCGAACCTGAGATGATAACTGTTTTACCCTTGAAATCTTGTCCTTGAGTTGCAAGCATTTCAGATGCGAAGTAAACTACGCCATAACCTGTAGCTTCTGGACGGATGAGTGAGCCACCCCATTCGAGAGCTTTACCAGTGAGCACACCAGTAAATTCGTTGCGGAGGCGTTTGTATTGACCAAAGAGGTAGCCTATTTCGCGACCACCTACACCTATATCACCTGCAGGTACGTCAGTGTCAGCACCAATGTGCTTAGAGAGTTCGGTCATGAAGCTTTGGCAGAAACGCATTACTTCGTTGTCTGACTTGCCTTTAGGATCGAAGTCAGAACCACCTTTGCCACCACCCATAGGCAGTGTAGTAAGGCTATTTTTCAGAACCTGCTCAAATGCAAGGAACTTCAAGATACCAAGGTTTACTGTAGGGTGCAAGCGCAAGCCACCTTTGTATGGACCTATAGCGCTGCTCATTTGGATACGGAAGCCACGGTTGATCTGAATCTCACCTTTGTCGTCCATCCAAGGTACACGGAAGATGATTACACGTTCTGGTTCTGCCATACGCTCGAGAATCTTTGCCTTTGCATATTTTGGATTCTCGTTGATGAATGGAAGAAGTGATTCTGCTACTTCTTTTACTGCCTGATGAAATTCGGGTTCACCCGGATTCTTGGCAATAATCTTGGTCATGAACTCATTGAGCTGCTGTTCGATATTAGCCATTTTCTTTTGTTTTTTTGAATAGTGTTTTTAATTTGTGTTTCTCATTTCACTTGTGCAAACATATCTACTTTTTGCTCAATACCTTTTTATTACTTGTTTTTTTACGTAGATTGCTGACGGTTTTAAGTGTTTTACGTAAATGTAACAATACACACCTTAAAATGTCAAAACATCTACTACATGACTGCCTGCGCCAATAAGGTCAGGGCGCTCAGAGATGCATTTTTGATATTCAATGAAGTGGGCAAATGTTTCTTCACTCATGCGGTTGAGGCGTGTGCGCATATAGTCGGCAGCTCCATCGGGCGAAAATATTGTAAGGCGACGCAAACCGGCATCGGCATTGAGGCGATCAATGTCTTCTAATCGCACATAGTCATATAGCTCTCCATCTTGCACATTGAGGTGAAAATTTTGGTCAACTATTCCTCTTTTTAGAAAATCGCCAATTCTATCTTCATCGAAGCAAAAGGTCAGAATGCTATATTCATTCATCAGATATGCTACCAATATTATTCCGCCCGGCTTGGTTATGCGCTTAGCTTCGTTTAGTGCCTTTAGCTTATCAGAGTATGCAATAAGGTGATAGAGCGGACCGAGCAATAGTGTAACATCAGCTGTTGCTGTGGGGATGAATGATAAGTTGCGAGCATCGCCTTGCACTACATCGGCTGTTGGCTCGCGCTTCAGAAATACTTCAATGTTGCGCTTAACGAGTTCTACTGCTTTTACTTTGTAGCCTTCGGCCATTAGTGCTGAGGTATATCGCCCTGTGCCTGCACCTATGTCAAGAATGAGCTGATTGGGCTGTAGGAAATGGTGCAGATGGTGCATTGTTGTTTCAAATTCTACAATGCCGTGTCTACGTAGCAACCTAAGGTCTTCAGGGTGCTTGTTGTAATGTTTCTCAATGTTGGATAGTGCCATTTTTATATTATGCGCCTAAATGCTTGCATGCCATTAATGTTTTCATGCATTATGCCATCGTCGTAAGTTAGTTTACCATTTTGTATTACGGCTCTTATTTTGCCTTTTTTTATTATGCAGATATCGGCATCAGCCCCAATGCGTATTTCACCTTTGGCAGGTGCTAAACCTGTTATTTGACATTTGCGAGTGTTCATATATTCAACAAGTTCGCTCTCTTCGATGTTGCATTTTTGGCATATTTCAAAGCTTTGTGCTATGCGTTTTTGTGCTGATCCGTCAGGCGATATTATGTCGGCACATATCCATTTATTTTCGCGTAGCATTGATATCATCATTTGTCCATCGATGAGTGTGATGTTACTGGGTGCAATAGCGTTGATGTCGAGGCATATTTGTGCATAGATGTCGTTGTTGTTGCGCAGTTTGCTTATTATGTCAATTTCTTCGGCATATCTAACGTTGGCAAACAATGTTCTGCATTTGGCATTGTCTATTCTTTTGCTGATAATTTTGAGTGCTTCAAGTATTTCGTCAGCGTTGCTATTGTTGTGAATGAGCGAGAATATGAGCAATAAGTTATTTTGTGCTGCTGTGGCAACAAAGAGGTCGATACGGTCGTTTTGGGCTGTTTCTATTCCTGTTATGCTGTAGAGCATCGATGGCAGACCATAAGTTACTGAGAGGCTTTTCATTTTGTTGAGGTCGCCATGTTTAAAGTGGTCAACATCAAAATGAAAGCTATAGTTGAGTGTGTGAATATCTTGCTTGCCGAGTGTGCTGAGTGTTTGCATCATGTTGGTAGCTGTTTCGGTACCAATCCATGTAGTGTAGCCACCTGCGATGTCGTCATGTATTAGGCGTCGTTTTTCTTCGGTGTTGCTAAGCGATATAAATGGGCTACAGATATTGACGAATCCGGGCACTACTAAGTATTTTTCGGCATCGAATGTAGATGTGTTTACTGTGGGACATGACAAATTTTTGCCGATAGCTATTATTTTGTTGTTTGCTATCAGTATGTCGAGGTTATTTTCTTGTCGATTAGCTATTTGACAGTTTTTTATAAGGAAATATTTCATCAGTACTTGGCAACATTTATCCACATTACGTTATAATTATGCCAAAGTTAACATTTTCTTAAAAAATATGCTATACATCACGACTTTTTCACTTGAAAAATATTTTTTACTCAAGTTTTTGTTCAGAATGCTTCTCGCACATTGATGTAGATGGCTTTATCACCTTGTGTTGAAATGCCAGCATCGAGGCGTATGTTGAGTCCCTTATCGGCAAAAGCTCTGAACCTGAACCCTGCACCTACCATACCATGTACACTATGCACAAGATTTTTGTTGGCTTTGTTGCTCACATTGCCTGCTCCCATCCACACTGTGCCACCTATGCGCCAAAAGATTGGATAACGCATCTCGCCCTGACAGAGCCATGCATGATGATCAACATATTTTTGGCAATGCGGAATGGCACGCCCCAAACGTGTTCCGCCAAAGGTAGACATTTTGTAGAATGGCACATCAGGTCCAACCACACTGCTCCAATATGCTTGCATTGCTATCACTGATGCTATACCTACAGGCAGATATCGGCGCACATCTAACACAAAAGTGCTGAAGTGGCTATTACTCCCCAATGTTTCATTGTAGCATAGCCATTTGGCTTGTGCATACCAACCATTGGTGGTGTATGTGTGACTATCGCGTGTATCGAAGCCAACAACTATGCCAGCACCATTAGCCCACCCTATTGATGCCTCTATTTGTGCAGATATGGCTGAAGTGTCGGCTTCGATATTTTTGAATTTGTGATAAGTAAAATCAGCCGCTATGCCAGCCTTTAATTTTTCAGTAAAATTGTGGGTATAGATAGTGTTGAGCTGATATCGATAGAAGTGATATGAGGCAAGTTTGTTGCCACCAGATTGCGAGCTGATGCCATAGTAGTCGTCGGGCTGATGAAAGAGCTCAAGCTTAGCCTCTATTTGGTTGTTTTGCCTTATATATATGTCGGCATCGCACTGCAGTTCCCACATTTTCTTGGTTGATACGAGTGCTGCAGGTGTAATGATGGTGGCGTGCCTACTTTGCTGACTTTTTATTCTGATGAGTGGCATTATGCCAATGGCCAATCCGCTTTGCCCTGAATATGATGCTGCTGGATAGAGGGCAAGGTCGACCTTGGAGGTGTGCAATGTGATGTGTTTCAGAATGCGCTCAGCACGTGCTACAGCTTCATCAAATATGTTGGCACTAAGTGTGTCGGCTTGCACAAGTTGTGCATACGATGTTATTGAAGTGGTGTCGGTAGAAGAGGTTTGTGCAAGTGCTATGTTTGGCAACATGGCAACAATTATAAGCCAATGCACACAATATTTATTAAGCATATAAAAAAATGTTCTAATAATCGGCATAAGCTCCGGCATCAATAGCATTTACAATGGCTTCGATAGCTTTATCGTCGCCCTCAGCATCATATTCAGACTTTAGCGACGAGCCAAATAGGCGAGCTATACCTTGCCACAAGAAGGCTGAGAAGTTGCCTTTTAGTGTTTTGATGAGTTGGTAGCTGGTGTTGCCTGTTTCGCGGTCGATGAGTTTTATCAAGATGCGTCCTTGCGTTATGGTCAGATGTTTGAGTGGCTTTTCAAATTCGTCGAAGAGTTTTTTTTCTGACTCTTTGATATATTTGTCGCGCAATTTTTGTGTAGGTATGTGGCTGAGGCTATCTTCAATTATTTTTAGTCGTTCGGCGGCAATGCGGGCGTATGGCAATGTTTTCTTCACGTTCCAAACCAACTTTGTATAGCGTTGCTGAGCGCGCTTGGTTCTGAAGCGCATTTTGCCCCAGCAACGCACTTCGGGCAGTTTGACGAGGGGCAACGTATCACCATCAACAACAACGCCTGTAGTTATTATTACAGGTGTGTTTTGTGCATTGCAATTAACTTTGGCTATGCACATTATAATGATTATCATTGCGCCAATGATGCCACGCATTTTTTGGTTGTTTTTTGGGGTATAATGTTATTGCTCAAAACTTTTTAGCAAGGCTATCTCGGCTGGCCATAGCTCTTCGTTTGGTGTTTCGAGTATGAGCGGAATGTTGTTGGTTCGTTCGTCGCGCACCAATAGTTTAAATGCCTCTTGCCCAATGGCTCCGGCACCTATGCTTTCATGCCTATCTACGTGGCTACCAAGCTCTTTTTTAGCATCGTTGAGGTGCATAGCTTTAAGATATTGCACTCCTACTATATCATCAAATTCCTTCATTGTTGAGATGTAGGCTTCAGGTGTGCGAATGTCGTAGCCAGCAGCAAAGAGATGGCATGTATCGATGCAGACACCCACACGTGTTTTATCGTCGACGAGGTCGATTATTTGGCGCAGATGCTCAAATCTGAAGCCTAAGTTGGTGCCTTGTCCGGCGGTGTTTTCAATTACGGCTGTTACTCCTGTGGTTTGCTGCAATGCTTCGTTGATGCCATCGGCAATGCGCTTGAGGCAGTCGGCTTCGCTTATAGCTTTCAGGTGGCTGCCGGGGTGAAAGTTGAGCATTGTAAGACCAAGTGCTTCGCAACGTTTCATTTCGTGTATAAACGATGCTAACGACTTGTTTCGCCCATCTTCAGTTGGGTTGCCTAAGTTGATCAGATAGCTGTCGTGAGGCAATATTTGTGCTGCACTATAACCGTATGTTTTACAGTTATTTTTAAAAGCTTCTATTTCGGCATCAGAGAATGGTGCTGATGTCCATTGACGCTGATTTTTGGTAAAAAGTGCAAAGGCTGTAGCTCCTATGTCGTGAGCATTTTTTGGTGCATTTTGCACTCCCCCACTTGCGCTCACATGTGCTCCTATATATTTTGCCATTTTTATTGTCTGATTTGTTGCTGACAAAAGTAACTTTATTTTTGCAAAATATGTGTTGGATGTGTGGCTCTTTCGGTCAAAAAAAATGTTGAGAGTTTGTTGTAAATAAATTTTCTCAAGTTTCGCAAGTAGAAATGTACTACAAACAAATTTCCAAACACGGCTTTTTCATTAGTCTTTTACTTTTTCTTTCCGCAAGACTCAACGATGATTGAGCGAAGCGAAATA
>CAJONN010000084.1 GCA_905235955.1 uncultured Marinilabiliaceae bacterium | reverse complement strand
ATGCTATATGCAATTTCCGCGCGCTCTACACGTTCCACCTGCCATATATGTTGCAGATGCCGGGCGAGATTATCGATGCTGGCGCGGGCACAATAACCGATGGCAGCACCTTGCGCTACATGCCGGGCTACACATCAAGCAACGGAGCACACGATGAGAGCACCGTGCTGAGCTACACAATCAACGGCGACCGCCTCATCTCAGCGCCCTACATCGTCAGCGCCACCTCGCGCGTAACGAACACTTGGGCTTACGTCCTGACGATAATTGTGATTATTGCCGCCGCCGCATTGACGATAATCAACAAGCGGAAATAGTTGAACGATAAGGTTTTGTAAGTTGTTGATATGCAAAATCTTGAGGCTGGAGGGTTACTTCTGGTCTCAAGATTTTTTTATATCGCAACTTTGTTGAGCAAGAAGTCGAAAATGTTGAGAATCAGTATCCCATCGTCGTTGCGATAAGTGGGTTGCATGCCGCCAACAATCACAACCTTCTGAAAACTATCTTTGATGCGCTTCAGCGAATTTAGCTCCTGCTCCTGTTTCTCGATGGTGGGCAGCGCGAAAGCCGACTGAATATAAACTCTGTCGTAGCCTTTGTTGCACACAAAATCTACCTCAAATTGCTTGCGCTCAGTTTTTCCATCATCATCTTTGCCAAACGCTGATAGTTGACCGACATCTACCGAAAATCCCCTAATACACAGCTCGTTATATATAAGATTTTCCATCAGATGAGTCTCTTCAGTTTGGCGAAATTGCAATCGCGCATTGCGTAAGCCCAAATCCTCAAAATAATATTTTGCTGGAGTGTCAATATATCGCCGCCCCTTGATGTCGTAGCGCACCGCCTTGTTTATGATGAAAGCATCTTGCATATAATCCAAATAATTTTTTATGGTATCTTGCGAAATGCTACTCTGCTTCACCGAGCGAAATGTATTCTGTATCTTGTGCGGATTGGTAAGCGAGCCTATGCCACTTGCCACAACGTCAATCAGCTCCTCCAAATCGTGGTCATTTTGTATTGAATATCTATCCTTGATGTCTCGCAAATAGGTCTGCACAAACAAACTTTGCAGATACTCTTTTTTCTCGGTTTCGTCATCAATTGTTGCCACCTTTGGCAATCCGCCATACTGCATATATTTGAGCAACAAATTCATACTGAAACTGTTATCATTATTTTGCGCAGACATAAATTCAGCAAAATTTAGCGGATGAACCATAATGCCCTGACCGCGTCCCCTAAATTCAGTAATAATATCTTTTGAAAGCAGTTTAGCATTAGAGCCAGTAACGAAGACATCAGCATTTTTGACATGCAAATAGCTATTTAGCACATCTTCAAACTCCGGCACCATCTGTACCTCATCGAGCAAAATATAGTACATATCCGCATCCACCATTTGCGCGTCAATATATGCGAGCAGATTGTCGGGATTTCGCAAATGACTATTTCGCCTATCTTCCAAATTGATAGATATAATATGATTTTCAGAGACGCCCTCCTTGAGCAGCGCATCAGCAAAAAGATTGAGATACGACTTGCCACTTCGTCGCATGCCAGTTACAACCTTTATCATGCCGTTGTTGCGACTATTCAAGAGCTTTTGTAGATACAAATCACGCTTAATATTCATAATACATTCGATATTTTTGTGTAAATACACACTTTTCTCGACTGCAAATATAGTGCAATGCGCCAAAGTTTATAGTTTTCATTCGATATTTTTGTGTAAATACACACTTTTATCGACTGAAAATATAACGCGATATATCAAGGCTTATAAATTACCAGTCGATATTTTTGTGTAAATACACACTTTTGTCGACTGAAAATAAAATACCTCAAGTTTCGCAAGTAGAAATGTTCTGCAAACAAGTCCCCAATATATGACCTTCCCATTAATCGGGTTCCGTGCTTATTGTTGGAAGCAATTTGGTGGTTATATTTCTTTCGCTCCTTCGGGGCTGCTTTAGTTGCGAAAGTTGAGTTATATCTCTAAAGCTAATCAGCCATTAGTTTCTGAAACAGATTTTCGCAAGCATCTTCGAGCAAATCGATGACGTGCACAAAAGCCGATGTACCACCATAATATGGGTCGGGCACTACATCGTCAGTATGAGCGGTGCAGTAACGTGTGAGTAGCTCTATGCGTGCCGTAGCATCGGGCGGAGCTATGCGTTGTAGCTTGCTGATGTTTTCATTGTCCATACCTATAATGAGGTCGAAGTTGTAGAAGTCGGCAGTGCGTATGGGGCGCGAGATGTGCGTCAGGTGGTAGCCTCGCTGGAAGGCAATGCTACGCATGCGGTTGTCGGCCGACTCACCTTCATGATATGCAATGAGCCCAGCTGAGTCGATATGGAACAGATGATGAGCATTGTTTTTCTCTACTATCGAAGCAAAAACGGCTTCGGCTGCCGGCGACCGACATATATTGCCCAAACAGATAAAAAGTACTGATGTTGATTTCATTGTTGAAGTGTTATAGTTTATGCCCTGCCAAAACGCAATGTCCCCATCGGCAGACGAGGCATTTGTGCTTTTGGCAATACTCTTTGTAGAGTAGCAAGAGGGCTTGTGCTTCGCCTTCGTGCTGCGGACTGATGCCATATTGTTGCCATTCGCTCAGCCGGCTATTTTTTTCTACTGGCAAGAAGCTAAGCATGCTAACTATGTTGAGCTGTTCAGTATGGTTGCCACGTCGGCGTGCGTAGGCAAAGAGTAGCGGCACTACGGCGTTGATAACTATTAGTCTGCGCGACTGCAATCCCAATGTTTTGCTTGCCGATGAGCCCTCTTTGCCAAACTGGTAATGAGTGCTCCAATAATCAGATGCTGACACGTTGAGTTGCTCTATTATGCTATGTACATTGGTTGTGGCAAAGGCACTTTCGAAGTTACCCGGCACGCGCGCTATGATGGCGGCTATTTGCGATAGGCGTATGGTAGGGAAGTTGCTTGGTCGGAGCCTGAGCCATTTCCACTCGCTACCATCCATTGGTCGGAGGCTGAACTTCACCTTCAGCAGGTTGTATTCTCTGAGCAGTGTAGCGCTATATTCGTCGGGCGGTGAGGCGGGCAAAAGTCCGGCTTGTCCAAAGAGTATGGCTTCCATTTGCAGTGTGTTGCAATGCTTGAGCAAAACCTTGATGGGTGTGTGGCGTGCCAAATATTGCATTGGTTCGGCATTGACTACAAAGCCCATTGCGCGACATAGCAAGATGAAGAATATCTGGTCCCAATCGCAATTAGTTTCAGCTATGTAGCTCTCTACCATTTGCTGTCGTTGTTCGAAACGTTCAGCCAACAGCCTATCTATCCATGAGTTGCGATCGAGCGAAGTGAGTTGTCCGATGAGGTTGCCGCATCTGATAACCGAATGGTTGTTGCTAATAGCGTCGAAGCGTTGTTTTAGTTCGTCGGGGAAGCGCAATATTACTTCGGGCACTTCTCTACCTTTGCTTGTGATGGCAGGTTTGTTGCTTGACTCGGCTACTACGTGTAGTATAACATTGTCGTAGGCTGCATCTTGCTGATGTTTATGCAGATACCAGTCAGATGGTTTGAGGTGCAACTCTACATTGCCTGCCCAAAGAGTGTTGCCTATTTTTATTTGTGCGTTGAAAAAATCTGGTCCGGCATCAGTATTGAGCTGTCCGGGGTTGATGACCTCAATAGTTTCGCCCGTTTGCTCTACCTTCATATTATTGGGATAGAAGAGGCGATATTGCCAAATATATTGGAAAAATTTTTCGGTCATAATTCCCCCAAACTTAAAACTTATAACTTATAACTTACAACTTATAACTCAAAACTTACAACTAACGAATCATGGCAACTTTGGATAATCGTTGAAACGTGGTTTGCGTTTTTCCAAGAAAGCCTTTCCGCCCTCTTGTGCTTCGTCGGTCAGATAATAGAGCATAGTAGCATCGCCAGCCAACTCTTGTATGCCAGCTTGCCCATCGAGTTCGGCATTGAGGCCTGCTTTTATCATGCGCAGTGCAAGCGGACTATGTTGCATCATAGTTTCAGCCCACTCTACATATTCATCTTCAAGTTTGCTAAGTGGCACAACTTTGTTTACAAGCCCCATTTCGAGTGCCTCCTGAGCGGT
Organism: uncultured Marinilabiliaceae bacterium; assembly: GCA_905235955.1. GTDB lineage: Bacteria > Bacteroidota > Bacteroidia > Bacteroidales > Marinilabiliaceae > W3P20-009. The sequence goes on along the minus strand of CAJONN010000084.1, from coordinate 5,731 downwards.
ATATTGCTTACACAAGAACCATATTTCGCGAGCTTTTTTCTGTCCGACGATACGAGCTAAATATGACGAGCCAAAACCAGCGTCGAACGAGCCCACACGCGGTCCGGTTTGTCCGAAACGGGCATTGTCAGAAGCTATGGTAAGGTCGCATACCACATGGAGTACATGTCCGCCACCGATGGCAAAGCCGTTGACAGCTGCTATGACAGGCTTTGGAAGTGAACGTATTTGCTTTTGCACATCGAGCACATTGAGGCGTGGCACACCATCGCCACCTACGTAGCCACCGCGCCCCTTCACGTGCATGTCGCCACCTGAACAGAAGGCCTTGTCGCCAGCACCAGTGAGCACAACTACACTCACATCAGCACATTCGCGGCAATAGAGTAAGGCGTCGCTCATCTCAGCCACTGTGAGTGGTGTGAATGCGTTGCGATAACGTTCGCGGTTGATTGTGATGCGGGCTATGCCGTTGTAGAAGTCGAAGATAATCTCTTCATAATCTTTTATTTTTGTCCACTCTCTCATTTTGGGTTGTTGTTTTTCTTTTTGCGCAAAGATACAATTTCTCATGTTTTGCAAGTAGAAATGTAATGCAAAATAAGAGCCAGAAAGGGCGAAAGAGCGATTGCAATTGTGCGTTATTATTCTTTCGCTCCTTCGGAGCTACTCACATTGCGAAACTTGAGATATTTTTTTCACAAAAATTGCAAACTTATTCTTCAAACTATCGTATACTTCGACTGATCAGTTAATCAACATATACCCTTAACAATAAACAAGACAGAGAAAGTTCGCACATACATATAGAAAAATTCCATCAAACTGTGATAGTTTTTGGTGGAATTATTTTTTCTGTCTTATTTAAGTGGATAATTGCTTTTATTATGCTAAAAACTTACATAAAAACAATAATAATTGCTTTGGGCATTATTGCTTGCCATTGTACATCGGCGCAAAATCATGTAGCAGAGTTGGATACAATAATGCAAAAATGCGTTAGTACTTTTGCTACGCCAATAGGCATTGTCAAAAGCAACTATCTGATTCACAAAGCCATACAATACAACAATATCGAATATATATGCAAGGCATACAATCTAAAAACCAGAGCTTATTTAGCTATGGCAATGTATGACCGAACCATAGCCTTTGCTGATAGCATCGAAGAGCATACTGACATCAAAACCATCTGCCCACTCCAATTTGACAATATCTTGATACAAAAAGCATCAGCATATCTGATGGTGGGACAGACTGAACGTTGCATGAGCACACTACAGCCTATATATCAGTCAGTTAAAGATATTATAGAAAACAAAGATTTACCCCAAAAACAACTTACTGAAGGGTTGCAAATATATGTTACTTCACTCAAATTGATGTCGGTAGCATGCTTCTTGAGCAAACAATATGAGCAAGCTAACACCTTCATTGATCAGGCACTTGACATGTGTAAGCAACATAGTGCTGAACTCTATACAAACTTTATCGACGTAGCTTACATCAGATATTACAACATGGGGCAAATTGCTGAAATAGAGGGCGGTACCGACGAACTAAATAAATATATATGCAGGTTTGAGCAAGAGATAAAACAATTTATAGAGTATACCAAAAAGTATAATCACCCAGCCGATATTACTAAAGAAAACGTCTTGTTTTACAACTTTATAGTAAAATGTGGCAGACTCAATGTGGCCATAAAACAGCACGACATAGAGAATGCGAGTAGCATCATTCGTTCGCTCGATAGCATATATGCAGTATCGGCACAAATCAAATCACGTAGTTATGAGTTTTATGCTGCCAAAGCTGACTACTACCAAATGATAGGCGAATATGAAAAAGCTTTGGCATTCAACGATAGCGTAATTAGGCGATTCAACACTATGAGTTCGTCAGACAATGAATATTACTACATCAAAAAACGCATTGAAATACACTACGAAGCTGGCTTAATAAGCGACGATGCATATAGCATAGTGAAGCGCCTACAAGAGTTGGCTGACACAATAGTAAAACAATGCACCACTACATCTACACAAGAGCTAAGTGTAAAAATGAATGCTGACCAAATGAGCAATGCTCTCAAAGCAGAACAAGAAGCAACAAAACGTTGGACAACTATAGCCATCAGTGCCATAGTTGCAGCTATAGCACTATGCGTTGCACTTATCGTCAGTTTGCAGAGAAGAAAATAGGTTACCAAAATGACGACAGAAATGTGTTGCGTGTTGAGTCAGTTCGCGACTTCTAAACCTTCCAATCAAATCTCAAAACTCCTCAGCCTCCATTCTTCTATGAATCTCATTATATATTTGCAATGCAACAGCCTCACGCTTAGAGCTTTCGATATCAGGAATTAAGTCGTTGAGGCGCATATCTATTATGTCGAGAGCAAAATCGTTGCGTTCGCCGCATAGCGAGCAGCCGCCCGAAAAATCTTCAGCAACATAACCTTTGTCTTTGAAATGCTTGAGTAGCACATCTACTGCTTGCGAAATATCTGGCAATGTAGAGGTTGGCTCGTTGCATGGAGCAAAACGTGGCACCTTTTGTCCGTCAGACAATGTTACATTTTCAAAAAACATCTTCTTGGGACGCACCCAAATATCATGGTTGCCATACATAGCTTCATACACCACCATCTCTTCAAGCGTTTCACTGTGTCGGGCTTCAGCTATAAGCCTATACACATTGCCTTTATAATGTTTATAATATTGCATATTTTATTGTTTTTTTAGAGCTATTTCTATCAATTACTCAAGTTTCGCAAGTAGAAATGTACTAAATTTCCAAACACGGTTTTTTCATTAGGTGAAAATCGGGTTCCGTGCTTATTGTTGGAAGACATTTTTTTGTTGTATTTCTTTCGCCATTTCGGGGCTACTTTACTTACGAAACTTGAGAACAAAATAAAAAAAATTAGAATTAATAGAACGCTACTTAACAACAAAAATAGAAATAATACCGATTTTTGCATCGCAAAAAAACTACAAATGGCATCGGGCAACAACATAAAAACCGAAGGAATAGTTCTGAGTTGCATCAAGTATGGCGACAATGGCATCATCGTCAGCATACTTACGCAAGTTGCTGGGCAACAGAGCTATATGCTGAAGCTCACGGGACGCAATAGGCGTAGCGTTTTGCCACTTATGCAACCACTTAGCATTGTTGACATAGAGGCAGTGCATAGCCAACGAGCCACTGTGCAAAAACTCACTGAAGTGCATGTAAGCAAGCCACTTATGTATCTGCCATTCGACCCAATAAAGCGCAGCATCGGACTATTTGTTACAGAGCTTTTGCTCAAGAGCTTGCGCAGTTCGGTTGCCGACGAGCAGACCTATCTGTTTGTGCGCAATTCAGTGCTTGTGCTTGATGAAGGCATTGGTGGCGAATATAATTTTCACCTATATTTTATGTGGAAACTAATGCGCCTACTTGGCTTTGAACCCGATGTAAGTTGTGCAACTGGTAGAGTGTTTGACATGGTCGAAGGTTGTTTTGCTACCCAAATGCCACTGCACAGACACATTATCAGCGGTTCAGATATTGAACTATGGCTCATACTCAGTCGTTTGTCGCTCGACAACTTAGCCTCTACACAGCTCAACCGACTTCAGCGCCAACGCATGATAGCACTTATGGAGCAATTCTACACACTCCACATACCCAGCTTTAGCGGACTAAATGCAGCATCGGTATTGGCACAAATAGCATAAACAAAAGTAACAGAACTCCACACAAAAAATTTAAAACATACAAAAATGCTGATTCTGATAACAACAATAGCCTATTTTGCACTTCTGCTCATCATATCGCACTTTGTAGGCAAAGGTAGCAACGATGAATTTTTCAGAGGCAATAGGCAATCGCCGTGGCTACTTGTGGCATTTGGCATGGTAGGCGCATCGCTCTCTGGCGTTACATTTATCAGTGTGCCCGGCATGGTTGCAAGCGTCAACATGACCTATATGCAAATATGCTTTGGCTACATATTGGGCTATGCGGCTGTAGCATTTGTCTTATTGCCAATATATTACAAAAATCATCTCACCTCCATCTATACCTATTTGGGACAAAAACTTGGCAAACGTAGCTACAAAACAGGTGCGGCATTTTTTCTCATTTCAAAACTCACAGGTGCGGCAGCACGCCTCTATTTGGTATGCATAGTGTTGCAAAACTACGTACTCGACGAACTTGGTGTGCCATACATAGTTACCGTTGTTAGCACCCTGATACTCATTTGGCTCTATACGCGCAAAAGTGGTATCAAAACACTAGTTTGGACTGATGTGTTGCAAACCACATTTTTTCTCATCACACTGGTGCTCATCTTCAACGAAGCCGCCAACATGCTTGGTTACAACTTCAGCGAATCAGTAAAAATAGTGTTATCTCACCCACACGGACAAATATTCGACTTTGGCGATATGAGCAGTCGCACCAACTTTTGGAAGCAATTTGTCAGTGGCATATTCATAGTTATAGTAATGACCGGACTCGACCAAGATATGATGCAGAAAAACCTCACCTGCAAAGACTTGCCATCAGCACAAAAAGATATGTGCACCTCAGCATTTCTCTTCATCCCGGTCAATTTTGTATGTTTATCGCTTGGCGTAATATTGCTTATGCTCTACGAGAAAAATGGGCTTCCACTGCCACAAGCTGGCGACCGACTATTGCCTGACTTTGTAGCCTCTGGCATAATGGGGCAAACAGTGCTCATATTCTTTACGATAGGCATTGTGTCGAGTGCATTTTCAAGTGCCGACTCAGCCATGACGGCGCTTACAACGAGTTTTTGCATCGACATTTTAGAGATAGAGAAACGCAGCGAAAAGCATTTACCACTAAGCCGTGAAAACATTCGCAAAGTGGTGCATATATCAATGATGACAATCTTCGTACTCTTCATTTTGCTCTTCAAAGCTGTTGACAATCCGAACATTATAGATGCCATATTTGTTTTGGCCGGATATACCTATGGCCCGTTGTTAGGTATGTTTGCCTTTGGTATGTTTATCCACCAACGACACGCCAACGACAAACTTGTGCCTTTTATAGCCATAGCTTCGCCCTTAGTGTGCTATGCTGTGAGCTATTGGTGTAGCCATTATGCTGGCTATATATTTGGCTACGAACTGCTTTTGCTCAATGGCGCTCTGACATTTTGTGGCATTTTATTGTCATCAAAGAAAATTTCTGATCATCTCAAGTTTCGCAAGTGAAAAATGCACAGAAAATAAGCCCTGAAAATGGGCGAAAGAAATATACCCAACAAATAGCCAACAAATTGCCTTCCAACAATTAGCACGGAACCCGATTTTCACCTCGCGGTTGTCGCCTTTGGCACGGAGCGTTAAGAAAATTATCGTAGCGAAGCGAAGATAATTTTTAGCAGAGTGGCAACAGCGACGAGTTCTTTTTGTTACTTTTTATTTCGCTACGCTCAATCATCGTTGAGTCTGTCGGCACAAACCCGAAGATGATTGAGCGAAGCGAAACAAAGTTCGGCGTAGCCAAATAAAAAGTAAAAGACTAATGAAAAAGTCGTGTTTGGAAATTTGTTTGTAGTACATTCATACTTGCAAAACTTGAGTAAAAAAATAAAACTCATTGTAGCAAATAATAAATTTGCCATCCTAAAAAAACAGAATTAACAAAACATTCCTTAACATTTATAAACTCTCTACGTAAAATAGAGAGTTTTTCC
>CAJONN010000083.1 GCA_905235955.1 uncultured Marinilabiliaceae bacterium | reverse complement strand
AAAAAAGCATTATGAATATTCTCATCGAAGCTCAACGGACAAAACTCCCACAAATGCGCTATGGCGGCATGCCTCGTGTAGTGTGGAGTTTGGCTCGTGCCTTAAATAGCATGGGACACAACGTCTCTGTGCTATGCGCCAAAGGTTCATTTTGTCCGTTTGCCCAAATAATAGAGCGCAATCCGAGCGTGAGCATCGAATCCCAAATACCGCCCCAAACTGATGTTGTGCACTTCAACACACCAGTGCCCGATAACTTCGACCACCCATACGTTGAAACCATACACGGCAATTTCAACAAAACAATATCGCGCAACGCCATATTCTTATCAAAAAATCATGCAATGCGCTTTGGCAGTTCAGTGTATGTGTATAATGGGCTCGATTGGGACGATGCTGAATATTCTCACCCTATACTTACTAATGAGCGCACAGCCTATCACTTTTTGGGCAAGGCGGCATGGAAAGTAAAAAATGTGCGTGGTGCTATAAGTGTGGCAAAGCATTTGCGTGGCGAAAAACTCAATGTACTTGGCGGATATAGACTCAACATGCACATGGGATTTCGCTTCACACTCAGCCCCAAAATACGATTTTTTGGCATGTGCAAAGGCGATGAAAAACGCTCACTGCTCTCAGCCTCCAAAGGTTTGATATTTCCTGTAGTTTGGCATGAGCCATTTGGCTTGGCAGTAATAGAGAGCTTGTATTTTGGCGCGCCAGTGTTTGCCACGCCCTACGGAGCTTTACCTGAAATTGTAACACCCAACGTTGGCGCACTAACCAACTCAGAGAGCTTGATGATAGAGCTGATAAACAATGCACATTTTTCGCCACAAATATGCCACGAATATGCACGCGACACATTCAACGCTATGCGCATGGCACAAGGTTATTTGAAAAAATACGAAGAGGTAGCCAATGGCAATTTTTTGCATGCTTCGTCGCCTATTAAAATAAGCCCCGAAGAGCCTACGCCATGGATAGAAATGTGAATTTTATCAACATTTTTGGGGTTTATCTTTTTTGATTGTTCGCCCAAAATATTTAAATTTGCATTTATTAAGAAAATAGTCATATCATTGTTTCGCCCCAAAAAACAAGCACATATTCTATTTTTCTTTTGATATTCAGTTAATTAATATTGTTTTAAAAAAAATAAGTCCTACATTTGAAATAAAAACTCAGCGCATCCAATTTTTATTATTCGTTAATAACTGCAAAAAATTAATCATTTAATCTATTATATAAGATGAGAATTAAAAGTGTGCCAATGTTAGTAGTGCTTTTGGCCACAATGGTAGGCACCATAGTGCATGCCCAAAAGCCTGTAGGGAACGATTCTACACTTATTGTAGCCGAAAATCAGGAAGCCGAAGTGGCTTTCAACCTCGGAAACGACTTTGTAGCTCAGAAGAACTACGCACAAGCCATTCAGAGCTTTTCGGAAGCAATATCGGTCAATCCTAAATTTACCAAAGCTTACATAAACCGCGGTTTTGCCAAATCAGAAACATCTGACTATGAGGGTGCTATAAGCGACTTCACTCAGGCCATCACAATAGACGGTGCAGCTGCTGCATATTATGGTCGCGGACTTGCCTACTTCAACCAAGGCAAATCAGGCGATGCACTCAGCGACTTCAGCGAAGCAATAAGCAAAGGCTACAAAGAGTCAAAAGTCTATTACTACGCTGGCATTGCTCACTTTGAGCTTGGCGAATATGAAGACGCTATCAACAAACTAACCTTTGCCATCAATACCGATGGCAACAATGCGCAAATTTACAACGACCGTGGCAGCGTCAACCGTATGCTTGAAAAATACGACGAAGCCATCAAAGACTATAAACAAGCCATCCGCCTCGACCCCAAAATGGCTTCGGCCTACAACAACCTTGGCAGTGTACTGCTGAAAAAAGGCGACATAGATGAGGCAATCACCCAATACGGACTTGCTATTACGCTTGACCCCAAATATTACATTGCTTACAACAACCGCGCACGTGCAAAGTTTGAGAAAAACCTCTTCGACGATATGATTAGCGACTGCCAAAAAGCCGTCAGCATAAAATCAGACTACGCTTTTGCTTACAACAATATGGGCATAGCACAAATGAAGAAGAAGGACTACGACGCTGCATACAAATCGTTTAGCAAAGCTATACAGCTCAACCCATCGTTTGCTGAAGCATATCTCAACCGTGGTAGTTGCGCTGAGATGCAACGCAAATTTGAAGATGCAGTAGCCGACTGGAAAAAGGCAACTGAACTGGGCGTTGAAAAAGCACGCAACTATGTTGCATTTTACGAATAAACCTATTGTAATCTGCTTATTATGAAAAAGATATATACACTATGCCTACTGATGCTGATGGGGCTCAATGCCACATTCGGACAAGACGTACCATTTGAGAAGAGCTACTTCCCAAATCAGAAAGATGAGTTTAAGAAAGCTAAGCGCGCATTCGATACAGGCGAGAGTGCATTCAACGCAGAGTCTTATTATCAGGCCATTGAGTTCTATAGCCAAGCTTATCAATTCAACTCAAACTCAGCATTGCTCAACTATCGTATGGGCGTTTGCTGCATGAAACTGCCTTATAAATATAAATGTATGCAATATTTTGAGAAGGCATACCAACTCAATCCGGCAGTAGCAAACGACATTCACCTAATGCTTGCCGTAAGCTATCACTACAACAGCCGTTTCGACGATGCTATCAAAGAATATCGCTCATATATATCACACCTCACTCCGATGGAGATGGACAAGCGCCCACTTTTGGAGAAGAAGATACAAGAATGCGAATTTGGCAAAAAGATGCAAGCTGAGCCAGTGCGCGCCTTCATTGATAACCTTGGTCCGACAATCAACACACCATTCAACGAACATAGCCCGCTTGTTTCGGCCGACGAATCGATAATGTTCTTCACCTCTACTCGCGAAAATGGCAACGAAATTAGCCAAGAAGACGGACAGTATGACGAAGATATTTACGTATCGAAGGGACACAACAAAACTTGGACTTCTCCGACCCCTATTTCGAGCAATATCAACAGCAAAGAGCACGAAGCAACATCGGGCATATCGCCTGATGGTCAGCAACTTCTGGTCTACAACAGCCGAAAAGGCAATGGCGACATCGACATCTGCGTGCTCAAAGGCAACGAGTGGAGCCGCCCATCAGAATTACCACGCCAAATAAGCGACAAAAACGCACATGAATCATCGGCATGCATCTCGCCTGATGGTCGTCGCATCTACTTCGTCAGCGATCGCGAAGGAGGCTATGGTGGCTCTGATATTTATTACTGCGAAAAAACGCTCAAAGGCAAATGGGGACCTGCAGTCAACCTTGGTCCAGTCATCAACACACAATATGATGAAGAGTCGGTATTCTTGCATCCTGATGGTCGCACACTCTACTTCAGCTCCAATGGTCACGAAACAATGGGCGGTCTCGACATTATGATGTCGCAAATGGATGATCGCGGACAGTGGTCGAAACCTGTCAACGTTGGTTTTCCTATCAACTCACCTGACGACGACCTCAGCTTCTCAATGTCAGCCAATGGTCGACACGGCTACCTCAGCAGTTCGCGCGCTGATGCTTTGGGCGGTTTGGATATCTACCGCATCACATTCCTCGGTCCGGAAAAACCATACGTACTTAGTGGTGAAGACAACCTCATTGCAGCCCGTTCGCAACCGGTATCAGATATGGTAATGGAGAAGTCAGTAGAAATCAAAACCATACGCCTTACCATTGTCAAAGGTGTAGTAAAAGATGCATTCACTGGCAACCCTATTTCGGCTAAGATTGATATTACCGATAACGAGAAAAACGAACTAATATTTACCTCACAGAGCAACGAATCGACAGGTCGATTCCTCGTATCGCTTCCATCTGGTAAGAACTATGGTTTGGCCGTTCATGCTGACAACTACCTCTTCCATTCAGAGAACTTCGATATACCTGCAGCAACTGAATATCAAGAAGTTGAGAAAGAAATTGCGCTCAACAATATCAAGAAAGACGTTAAGATTACACTGCGCAATGTATTCTTTGAAACAGGTAGTGCGAAACTGAAACCTACATCGTATGCCGAGCTTGGTCGTTTGACTCAGCTCCTCAACGACATGCCAACACTGCGCATCGAGATTTCAGGTCATACCGACAACAAGGGCGGATATGCCAACAACAAACGACTCTCAGAAGCACGTGCTAAAGCTGTGGTCACCTTCCTCATCTCAGAGGGCATTCCGGCAGAACGTCTTGAGTACAAAGGCTACTCATCAGATCAGCCAGTGGCCGACAACAAGACTGCTGCAGGACGAGCACTCAACCGCCGCGTAGAGTTTAAAGTCCTCAGCGTAGAATAATACAATTTGGCAAAAAAAACTTCAAAAAGAGCACTTCACCAACGTGAGGTGCTCTTTTGTTTCAGAATAATAGGAATCATTGAAAGTGTGGACATTAGTCAAAAAAAAATCAAAAAAGGCAGACAAATAATTTTTTTAATGAATACAAAAAATTATTTTTACAATTCCTTTATGTGAGTAAGCTATGAATAACGAAGCAATAACAAACCACAACGTAGTTCGCCACTACAAAGAGAAGCTCAATATGCTACTCGAAGTAGTGCAAATTATCAACGAAGACCACACAACTGAAGAGCTAATGTCTGAGTTTGATACACTTATGCGTGATGGTTTGGGCGTGCAAAAAATAATAGTCTACACTCGCACACGTTCGCATTGGGACACACTGCTTGCCAGTGGTGTAAGCCAAGAACAGCTTGCAAAGATAGACGTAGCACACGACTTTGCTAATATCACCAGAATAGAAGGGCTCACAATGACCGAAAATCCGGCATTTGAAGGATTAGACGTAGTAATACCCCTCTTTCATAAATTCAAACTTGCTGGATACGTGCTTGTTGGCGACGGAGAAGATGACGATGGCCTAAGCCCTACATACAAAAACCAAAAACTCATTCAGATACTTAGCAACCTCGTAGTTGTATTCATCGAACACAAAAGAGTGCAAGAGAGGCTTAGCAAAGAAGAGTCGCTCAAAAACGAGCTCAAAATAGCCTCGCAAATACAAATGGGGCTCATACCAACCAACGAAGAACTCAAAGTATCGTCGCACGCCAACGTACTCTCCATCTACCATCCGCATCAAAACGTAGGTGGCGACTACTACGACGTCATCAACCTCTCGCCCTACTCATTTGGATTCTGCATGGCCGACGTATCAGGCAAAGGAATAGGCGCAGCACTGCTCATGTCGAACTTCCAAGCTATGTTGCGCTCGCTATTCACATCGCACATACCGCTCGATAAATTGGTGCGCGAACTCAACGAACGCATTTGCCATAGCACCGCCTCTACCGACAAATTTATCACAGCCTTCATTGGCAGATACAACATACTCAGCGGTCGGCTCGAATACATCAACGCAGGGCATTTGGCACCAATAGTCAACTTTCATCACGACAACAGCATAGTAGAATTGCAAGATGGATGCATAGCACTTGGTATGCTTGACTACATTCCAGTAATAGAAGTAAACAATATCAGGCTACGCAAAGGAAGCCGACTTGTAGCCTTTACTGACGGATTGGTAGAGCTTGACGACGGTTCAGCAGTAAACCGCTCAGTAGAAGACATAAAGAAAATACTCTGCAAAACAGAGCATATAGACCAAACCATGAGCGCCATAGCTGACCTCATCGATGACAACATAGCTAGCAATCGGGTATTCGACGACGTATCAGTTTTGGGTATAGAGTTCGTTAAGAAAGGTATTTTCAGATTTAGGTAATCCGAATAGTTTTGAGTAAATTTGCGCTCTGAAAATATTGCAAAATCAAAAGACGTAATGTTAGATAAAATAGCATCACTTTTAGAAGAAGTGAAAAACTTGCATGCACAAACAGCGGCAGATGCCGAAGCATTGCGCATCAAATATCTGAGCAAAAAAGGAGAAATATCTGTATTGTTCGATGAGTTTAAACAAGTATCGCCCGAACTCAAACGCGAAGTAGGCAAAAAACTCAACGAACTCAAAGTTTTTGCCACAGAACGCATCAACAACCTCAAAGAGTCGTTTGCCGAACAACAAAACGAAGGCTCTGCAACCGACCTCTCTATGCCCGGCACAACATACGTGTGTGGTGGCAGACATCCGCTCTCAGTTGTAAAAAACGACATCATCGAAATATTTGGCAGATTGGGCTTCACCGTGGCTGAAGGTCCTGAAGTAGAAGACGATTGGCACGTATTCACTGCACTCAACTTCCCACTTGAGCACCCTGCACGCGACATGCAAGACACATTCTTTATCAACACCAACCCAGATATTCTGCTACGCACACATACCTCAAGCGTACAAGTGCGCGTAATGGAGAAGCAGCAACCACCTATCAGAGCCATCTTCCCCGGTCGTGTTTTTCGCAACGAAGCTATTTCGGCACGTGCACACTGCATCTTCCATCAGATCGAAGGCTTGTATGTAGCCAAAAACGTATCGTTTGCTGACCTTAAGCAAACACTCATATACTTTGCCAAAGAGATGTTCGGACCAGACACTCAGATACGCTTGCGTCCTTCGTACTTCCCCTTCACAGAGCCATCAGCAGAGATGGACGTAAGTTGTTCGCTTTGCGGTGGAAAAGGCTGCGGAGTATGCAAAGGCACAGGTTGGCTTGAGATATTGGGCTGTGGCATGGTTGACCCAGCAGTGCTCGAAGCCAACGGCATCGACAGCAAAGAGTATAGCGGATTTGCATTTGGCATGGGCGTAGAGCGCATAGCAATGCTACGCTATCAGGTAAAAGACATCCGTTTGTTCTTCGAAAACGATATGCGTTTCTTGTCGCAATTCAAGTCAGCATATTAACATCAGAAGTTTTTTAATACCTATATATAATAGTAACGATGCAATATGTGTCGTTACTATTTTTTTGTATCTATCTGTTCATCAACAGAAAAATTGCCATTCGTCAAGTAAAAAACAGAATCAATAGCCATTCGTCAAAAAAAAAGTAGCGTTCGTCAAAACATTAAAAAAGTAGTATTTGGAGTAAATATATGTTTTTACCTTTGTTTTGAAGATATGAAAAAACAACAGAAACGACAAACTAAAACACTATGAAAAATATTGTATTATCATTTGCTTTGGCAATAACGCTAATAGCTGGAACAGTAGCACTAAACTACATATTTCCAGTGAATGAGAAGCCAGTTGCAGCTTTGGGCGATGACCTCAGCACCGACAACGATTTGCTTTGCGACATTGTTTTTGACCAATATGGTAATATACTAAGTGAAATAACCTATAAATGGGACAATAACCTTGATTGCAAAGGAGATATAGTATCAAAAGTTACATATTACGATGCAGTGCGCAACTAATTACTGCGCAAAGCATCGAAAATAAAAAGATTATTGAAGTTTGAGTTTTAGAGTAAAATAATTGTCAGTTACCTTTTCCCCAAGTTTATAAAAAATTCCATCAGTTTGACAAAATCCGAAAAAAAATGAGATGAAGATCCCGCTGTAAAAAAACTTCATCTCATTTTTTTATTTTTTACTCACGGTTCTTTCATTTAATTCCAACTATTAGCATAGAACTCGTTTTTCACCATATCAGGCAACATTTTGATTGAGCATAGCCAATTAAGAAAAGTTTTTAAATGAAAAGAGCCGAGCGAAACTTGCATTAAATTCTCATTCTATTAATCTCAAAATCCTCAACTTTTCCATATCTTCGCATTGTCATACATTTATGGCAACTACATACATAAAAGCGTCAGCCTGATGCTTGTTTTTGGATATTTGAAACGTAGAAAATTTTAGACCTATAGGTCAAATTGCAGGATAAAATCCTTTGCAAAGCAAGTGTTTATGCGGGCTGCGAGAGTTTCAAACTTTTCAGAGGCACTTTTTATGTT
>CAJONN010000082.1 GCA_905235955.1 uncultured Marinilabiliaceae bacterium | reverse complement strand
TTATTTTTTCTCCAATTCTCTTAGGCTTTCCATTTTTTTCTCTTCCAGATATTCGGCTATGCCACAGAGGTTTTCTTTTACCTTGCCGTGTCCGAATTCATACACCTTGCCAACCAATCCGTTGAGGAAGTCGCGGTCGTGACTAACAACTATGAGTGTGCCGTCGTAGTCGATGAGGGCTTGTTTGAGCACATCTTTGGTGCGAAGGTCGAGGTGGTTGGTAGGTTCGTCGAGTATGAGTAGGTTGATGGGTTCGAGCATTAGGCGGAGTATTGCCAAACGGGTGCGTTCGCCACCTGAAAGCACTTTTACTTTTTTCTCAAGTGCATCGCCTGAAAACATAAATGCACCAAGCATATTGCGTATTTTGAGGCGTATGTCGCCTTTGGCTACAGTGTCAATGGTCTGAAATACAGTTAGTTCTCCATCGAGTAACGATGCCTGATTTTGTGCAAAATAGCCTATCTGTACGTTGTGTCCTATGTTCATTGTGCCTCTGTGCTCTATCTCTTCCATTATGCACTTTACCATGGTCGATTTGCCTTCGCCATTGCGTCCTACAAAGGCTACTTTGTTGCCACGTTCTATTGAGAACGATGCATCGGCAAATACTGTATGTTCGCCGTATGCTTTGCTTATGTTGTTGGCTACCACTGGCCATTGTCCGCTACGTGGCGAGGGTGGAAATTTGAGGCGTATGCTCGATGTGTCTTCTTCGTCAACCTCTATTATTTCCATTTTTTCCAACATTCTGACGCGACTTTGCACTTGGTTGGTTTTGCTATATGTGCCTTTGAATCGTTCTATAAATTCTTGTGTTTCAGCTATTTCTTTTTGTTGTTGCTCGTATTGTTTCAGTTGTTGCTCTCGGCGTTCTTTGCGTAGCTCAAGATAGTGGCTATACGATGCCTTGTAGTCGTATATGCGCCCCATCGAAATTTCTATGGTGCGAGTGGTTATTGCGTCAACAAATGCGCGGTCGTGGCTTATCACAACTACGGCTTTGCCTGATGTGCGTATGAAGTTTTCGAGCCAAATGATACTCTCTATGTCGAGGTGGTTGGTAGGTTCGTCGAGGAGGAGTACGTCGGGCTTTTTGAGCAGTAGTTTGGCAAGTTCTATGCGCATACGCCATCCACCACTGAAGTCGCTTGTGGGGCGGTTGAAGTCGGTGCGTTCAAAGCCAAGTCCGAGTAGCATTTTTTCTACATCTTCGTCAAAGTGTGTGAGGTCGATAGCGTAGAATTTTTCTGATAGTGCGGTTACTTTTTCTATCAGTTTCATATACTCTTCGCTCTCGTAGTCGGTGCGTGTTTCAAGTTCGTGGTTGATGCTTTCTATTTCGGCTTCGGTTTGTCGCAGATGTGCAAATGCAAGCGATGCCTCTTCAAACACTGTACGCCCATCGGTTGTGAGCATGTGCTGTGGCAGATATGCTACTATGGTGTCTTTGGGTGTGCTTATGTTGCCGCTTGTTGGCTGTTGTTGGCCAGCTAATATTTTGAGCAGTGTACTTTTTCCTGCGCCGTTTTTGCCCATTAGGGCTATGCGGTCTTTTTCGTTTATCTGAAATGAAATGCCTTTGAAGAGTGTCCGAGCGTCGAACTCTACGGTGAGGTTGTCTACTGAAATCATCTGAAGTTGTTGTTCTCTGTAATATGTTATGGTTATGATATTTGCATTCTGATGCGCCAATCTTTGGGCCAATAGTTGTTCACTCTGTTGCCCATAGCTTTTACAAAGCCTATTGGCTGATTGTTGCAAGCTACTATGCACCAGCCTTGTGGTGTTGTTTGTGTGTATGTCCATTCGCCTCGCAAGTAGTGTAGTGCGTCAGTAGGCGATAGGTTTATGATGGGGTAGGCCGATGTGTCGATGGCTGTTTGTAGTGCCAATTCTTCGGCTGGTATAAGTTCTTTGCGTGTAAGCTTGCCAAGTGGTGTGCCTATCCAGATGGGGCGAAGTTTGGTGGCTATGGTGGCAAGTAATGTGGCTTGGCTACGTGGCAAGGCTATTAGTTCGTCAGATAGCTGCATAGCTATGTAGTTGGTGGGGTGGAGTAGTGGTATTGAAACGTTGCGCGCTTCGGTTAGTATGCTTTTTTTTGATGGTTTTATTCGTCTGTTTTCGCCACTTGTTTTGCGCATGGCGCATACAAAAAATCCTTCGCCGTCTACTTTGTGCGGATAAAAGGCATAGCCTTCGCCACAGCTGAATGGCACTGTGCTAATGCCCCATTGAGGTTGCATTGGTATGCTGATAAATTCTACATCGAAATGTTGGTTTATCCATTCGGCTTGCAACTCGTTTTCGGCAGGATTGAATGTACAGGTGGAGTATATCACTATGCCACCTTCTGCAATTGAGTCCCATACATTGGTTATAATCTCTTTTTGCCGGTCGGCGCACATTGCGGCATTGTCGGCGCTCCACTCGGTGCGGGCTGTGTCATCTTTTCTAAACATGCCTTCGCCAGAGCATGGCGCATCGATGAGTGCAAGGTCGAATGTTGCACCTATTTGTCCAATGGTAGCTGAGTCGGCATTGGTTACTACGCAGTTGCCAAAGCCCCATTTGGCTATGTTTTCGCGCAATATCCATGCTCGTTGCCTCACTATTTCGTTTGCTACAAGTACTCCGCTATTGTTGAGCCACGAGGCTAATAGGGTCGATTTGCCACCCGGAGCTGCGCAAAGGTCGAGCACTGCCGGAGCTGTAGGTAGCAGGTGTTCAATGCTGCGCAATATATGACCTATCACCATGCTCGATGCCTCTTGTGGGTAGTATGTGCCAGCGTGGAAGAGTGGGTCGAGGGTGAAGAGTGGGCGCTCGTTGAGCCACATTCCGTCAGCATTCCAAGGTATTGGGGTAGCGTTGGCAAACTGTGGCGCATTTTTGCTTCGGTTTATCCTCACCGATGTGCGTGGCTCGCGGTCAATGGCCGATAGAAAGTTGGTGGCTTCTGTGCTAAATTGTTCTTTTATCCTGCTGATAAACAAATTGTTGAGTGGCTGCATGGCGTATTGGTCTGTGGGGGGGGTTACGACTCCATTTTGAAGTAGAGTTTGTAGTAGTTTAGGTCTTTTTCGTCGTCGTAACCTTTCTCCATATAATAACGGCTGCCATGCACGTATACATGGAAGTTTTTGTCGAGTTTTATTATGCTTTTGAAGTTCTTTTTTTCGCCTTTTACTGCATCTTTTGATATTTCAAAAAGTTCGGGCAGTGGAGCTGGCATCTGTTTTTGCTCATATTGCTGTTTGTAGTCGTTGAATGCCGAAATTATATCGGGCTCTTCCATTACGTTCTGAGCAAATTCAGATTGTGAGAATTGCGGATTTTTTTGGAAAAAATCAACGGTGCGGTTCATCATATCAACCTGCTCAGTGCGTGGTACATGATTTTCATCGTTAAACACATCGGTAACAAAGCCTTTGCACATTTTCATATAGTTGTCGGTGAAGAAGAAGTTGTCTTGCCTTGGCTGCACGCCAAGAAAATCGTCCATCCAAAAATGAGCCTCTGTACCTTTGTTTATGTTGTCAATAGCACAAACTCTATAGCCCTCTTCACGTTCGATGTTGAATATGATGCAACCTTTGTCGAGCCTTTTGATAGAGATGCCCTCTTGCGTGCCAAGTTGTATATTTTCGTCGGGCGATAGGTATACGCGCAAAAATGTTTCTTTGCTTTCTGACTTGAATATGCCCACAGCATCGCACACTTCGCCATCTACCACACAATCAGTAAAGTGCACAACATAGAGCTCGCCACCACGTATTTTGGGGTGATTCGATGCCTCAAAAAGTTGCTCAGCTATCATCATGCTTTGGTCAAAGAACGACTCAGGTTGTTCAAAAATGCTCGACACATGGTTGTAGAGCATATTGTTTTCGATACCATCGGGGTGTGTCATGTTGAAGTAAGCCTCTGTTTTGAATGGCTTGAAAAAGTAGAGTTTGAGCACATCGGCCATGTCGTCGTCAGGAGAGAGGTTGAGTGGCGACTTCGATAAGCGTATCTGTCCGCCCTCAGCTTTGCAACCTATCTGATGCACTACTATATTGTCTATCTTAGCGTTAAGACTTTCAATCATTGTGTTTTTGCGTTGTTTTTTTGTATCTGCAAAATTAAGAATTAATTGCACAAACGAAACTAAAAAAATATCATCTACGTAGAAACAAAACGTTTTTTATCAAAAACTAATCCTATAATCCATAATATGAAACAACTTATATTTCTGTTTGTTATTATTTTTGTTAAATCAGTAGTTGCTCAATCTCAAGATTTGAATCTGAAAGACACACGTGCCGAAGAAATATCGAAAAGAGCTACACATTTAGGACATATTGATGAACATACAAAAATATATTTGCGTGGCAGCATCAACGAATGGGGTGTAACCGATGCCTTTACTCGCATATCTGACGGCATATATGTAATTGAAAACTACATACTTTTCAATGGTCGTGACGGACTAAAAATAGCCACTGAAGACTGGCAAACTGTTGACCTTGGAGGTTTCGGAACGAACTTCAAAATAAACCAACCCAACAAAATGAAAGTGGGCGGTGAAAACATCTTCATAGATGGCATAATAGGGCAGCAAGCAGTTCGACTACAAAAAATAACATTAGACCTCAATCAAATGACCATTTTGTTTGAAAAATCAGATAAAAAATATCCACACATCAGCCTCAACTACCCAACCGACACCGAATTTATGAGTGATGAATTTATCATTGTGCCACACTTCAACCTTGATGTAGCTGAAGGCGTAATAAAAATACTGGGGAAAAACAACATCAAAACAGTTGTAGTAAAAAACAACGATGAAGTAAAAATAGGCTCCGACGAACCATTTGACACCGAGTTGAAAGTAGTAACCTTAGCCATGGCATCAGACGGTGTAGTAATGACAGACACCACAACATTTCTCAAATCGACCCCTACAAGCGTCTACGTCTACTTCAACAACGTTGCCAAATGGGACAAACCATATTGCTATCTGTGGAACTTACGTGGCGACCGCAATCTGCCTTGGCCCGGCGAACCTATGCAGTGGGACGACAACATCGTCATCAACGGACAAAAAGGCTGGTGGAAAATACAAGTAAGCAACCGATATGCAGAGTATGGCGAAGTCATATTCAACAACAACGCATCATTGCAAACCAACGACGACTTAAGCATGGAAGGCGTCTCGATGTATTTCGACGGCAAAAATTGGAAGAAACTTGAGTAGAAATCAATTGAAAGTTGAGCATTTTTTCTGCTACAACTCTATTTGTTGTTTCGTTTTAGTATGTTTTGTATATTATTTTTTACATTATTCGGAATATCCTGAATATTAGGTATTTCTGGTAGTGGAATGGTTGATTGTATAAAATCTTTAATGCTTGTTGGCGTGAAACGCATACTTTCAAAGAAATCGGCCGACGGCACTACAACTTTTAGTGCTAAAGGTTCTATGCTAATGTGTGCGTGAGGCGATATGCAAATAGGCTCGCCATCTACATGCCCCAACAGATGCTTGTGGTTGTATAGTTCTATCTCTTTAGCCTTTATTATCTCATCATATTTGTTGGCTTCAATATTTTGACTCAGTAGTTGCACAAGCAACGAGGGTATGGCATAGTTCGGAAATTCTGACACTATGCAAATATCTATCAGCCCATCGTTCATGCTCGCTCCCGGAGCTATGTGCACATTGTTGCCCCACTGCGTTGAGTTGGCAAAACTTATAAAAAAGGCTTTGCGCTGAAATATATGGCTGTCAATATCAAGAGTATACTCTTTAGCTTTGTAACGCGGATATTCGCGAGCAATAAGGTTCATATATTGTAGCGGACCACGTGTTTTTACCTTAGCAAATTTGTGGCTAATGTAGGCGTCAAAGCCAATGCCTGCCACATTGAGCGAATATCTGTTGTCTACCTTTATTACATCAATATGTTTGCAAACGCCCTCATTTATTATCTGCACAGCTTGTGAGGTGCGCAGCGGAATGTCAAGTTCGCGAGCCAAACCATTGCCCGAGCCACATGGCACTATTGCCAAAGCCGTATCACTGCCAACCAAGCCCGTGCCCACTTCGTTTACCGTGCCGTCGCCACCCACAGCCACTACTACATCTATTGTGTTGCGTAGCTTCTGAGCTATTTCCATCGCATGGCCAGCATATTCGGTATATATTATTTGTGGTTCAATCTCGTCTAAGTTAGTTAGCTTTTTGATGTCGTTTTCAACAATAGCTTTTTTCCCAATTCCTGAATTCGGATTTATGATATATGCAACTTTGCGTTTGCTCATATACTCTAACTTTACTTTAATTCAATTGGCAAAGATAATAAGATTGTTTGATAATGTTCTGAATCACGATTCTTTCATTTAAAAGCTCCTAATGATTGAGCGTGTCCCCTTGCTTATCTGTTGGGAAAGTATATAGAGCGCAAGTATACAAAGCAAGATAGTATAGAAGGGTATCTACCCCCATCATATTTAGAACCGTCAGCGGGCAATGGTATGCTCACTATTAGCCTCCGCAAAGGAAAGGTTGTTGTCAACGAATTAGACGATATGCGCCGCGAAAATTTAGAATTGCTCGGATATTTTAACCATATATATGATTACGACGCAAGCAACGAGCGTTTTTTGGGCAAGGAATACCCCTATGAATATTTTGACGGCATCATCACAAACCCACCTTTTGGCAACCTACCAAATAGCCAAATATTAGAGCGCAAAGGCTGGACTATTGACGCGCTCGACTACAAAATGGCAACCGTAGCACTCGACTATATGAAAGACGATGGGCGCGCGGCTATCATTGTAGGCGGCAAAATGTTTGATAAATATTGGAAACCGCTCAAAGGCTCAGCAAAAAAAGTACTTTATGGCAAATGGAAAATTTGGCTTGGCTATCTGTATGCACAATACAACGTTGAGGACGTCATCTATATCGACGGCACTAACATCTACCGCAAGCAAGGCACAACCTACCCGATAGTTGTAATTCTTATCAACGGACGCCACCGATACGATGAGAATGTCCGCCCTAATTATGTGTTCGACCCAACGCGCGACTACATTGTAAAAGATTTTGATGAACTCTATGAGCGCATCTATCCGCACATTGAGCGTGTACACCGCGACCGCACCGACGAGCGCGACACGATGAGAATGGTATTGAAACAACTTGTAAAAGAGCTGGGCGAAGAAAAGGGCAAAGAAACGTTTGAATGGTATTGCAAAACTTACAATGTAGATATTACAAACCCTATTCCTGACGTTGTACGTTGGGAGGTATTTGGCACGGATAAAACTTTTCGCGAGATTGACGACAAGAAAAAAGCCGATAGTGCCGACCGCGACCACCGCCTACGCTTAGCCAAAGCCAAAGCAAAGGCTATCAAAATATTTGTATTTGCACAAGAGCAAAACGGACTGAACGGCACGGCAGATTATGCCAAATATCAAAAGTTTATAATAGACGCTGTTTCTTCAAACAACAGAAATATAATCGAATGTACAGAACTAATATCTGAACACTCAAAAAGAATTGTAAACCACCTCCTAAGAAAAAAAATATCTAAGTATTACATAAAGGCGACGGATATTCGACACGCAAAAAACAAGCATAGCAAACAGATTGAGTACAAATACAATCAGATACCTCTCACAAATGCCGATTTGCTAAAAATACCCGAAATACTATCTAAGCCTACAAATATTGATTTGCCACTATCGAACACAAAAAACGGGCAAGGAATACGTTTTATAAAAGAATATCCTGACGGTAGGATTTATTGTGTTATGATAGATGAGTACGAAACAGAAGAGTTGTCTGTAAAGACAAGTTATAAAAAATCACCGTTGCAGGGGAATGATGCCATAAAAGACCCCAAGCTTAACGTCCGAAACGCACGAGCCCTGCCGATGCTGTCTGCAAACATAACAAACTTTTT
>CAJONN010000081.1 GCA_905235955.1 uncultured Marinilabiliaceae bacterium | reverse complement strand
ATTTTCTGTTTGAGCGAAGCGAGTTAAAATCGTTTAGCGGAGCGAAGATAATTTTTAGCGGAGTGGCAACAGCGACGAGTTCTTTTTGTTACTTTTTATCTCGCTTCGCTCAATCATCGTTGAGTCTGTCGGCACAGACTCGAAGATGATTGAGCATAGCGAGATAAAAAGTAAAATTAATGGGAAGGTCATATATTGGGGACTTGTTTGCAGAACATTTCTACTTGCGAAACTTAAGTAAGGAGTAAAAAAACACGGCTCTCTCATTTGAAAGAACCGTGTGAGTGGATGCACAGATTGTGCGGATAATAAGGATTTGCGCAAACTATTCACTTCCCTATTATCCTCTCAATCTGTGTTATCTATGTTTCTATTTGAGCAATGTAGGGGTTGCTTCGGGGATAAAATCGTTGGTAGAGTTATTCGTATCGACATACTTGCCCTCATTGTCGGTTTTGCGGATAACTGCTTTACTGTAGCGTGTATTGTCGTTTTTGGTCTTGCCGCAGTATGTCCAACCGCTGTCGATATTGGCAGGCAGTACATTCCACTTCCATCCCTCCTCAACACTCAGGTTGATGCCATCAATTATCCACGACATGGGCACTTTGTAGGTATTCTTCACATCCATTTCGTATGTATTTCCCTTAACCTCCATTTTATATTTGCCACTGTAGGCATATTTCTCTAACCAGTTATCCTTGGTCTCCTTCATCTTGGCTATGGCCATTGAGTGGAATCCGCGATTGTGTAGGGTGTAGATAGTTGCTGTATAGCAGAACCATTTGTCGAGGTTGGGTACTTCGGGGTTATCTACATCATTGAAGTTGGGGTTGCTGCTGATGTCATAGAATTCATAGTCGGCACTGCTCAAGTCGATGGAGTTGGCGTTACCTTCAAGGTGGTTGATGGCATTGACGGCCAAAGTGAGCGACTTGCCGGGTTCAACGGGTACGCTTGTGCCTTCGCCGGGTATTACATAGACAGCCTCCACAGCCATAGTGTCCTTGCTGATATCGGGTATATATTCATATTTGTCAACTGTCATGAATGATGACTCAAGGATAGCAATGCCGTCGGCATAAAGGGTGATGTCGCTGTTGTTGGTGATAACTATATACTGGTCGTTGCTATACTGCTTGCCTTCAGGAGTGGTGGTGCCTGTAAAGAATACCTCGCTGATGATAAAGCCTCCTTTGGCTGTAAAAGTACTAATGGTAACCTTTATAGATGTGGTTGTGCGTGAGATGCTGATATTTTCCTGAGTGGTCTCAAACTTACTTGAACCAGCTACACCATTAATGGTGAACGACAATTCTCCATCGACCTTCAGGTTGTATGTTCCTTCTTCTACCTCGTTGAATGTTGCTATAAAATCATTGTCTGTCTTCTTGATAGCATTGGTCAGAGTTTGCACCTCACCAGTTCTTACGTTGGTTAGGGTAATATTGCTGTTAGTAACCTCAACATTTTCCAAGTTGAGGGGCATCTCAAATGACAATGTTACGGGTGTTGAGGAATCATTGCTGACAATTTGAACCTCAACCTCATCATTGATAATTGGTGCGTCATCATCGTCGTTACACGATGTCAGATTCAGTGTAAGGGAAAGGAGCGTAAGACTCCACATAAATGCATTTTTCATGTACTTTTTAATTTTTGATCAATATTGTTGTTAAAATGTTATTCCTAATTTAGTGATTAGCTGCTGCTTATGTTCGTTCTCAGAACAGAGCGTTACACCTCCGTTCAGTTCGCAAAAAATTGCGTAGTGAGTAATGCCAATATTGTGGTCGTATCTTATCTGCGCATTGACAACCGTATAGTCGGCCTTCAGATATCGAAAGTTGTGGTTCAACATCGTGATAGTTGCTGCCTCTGTGCTTAGCACGGGTATGCTGAAATAGCTATCAAGGTTTTTATGATAGCCTCCTGTCAGTGCGCAGGTTAGTGTACCTTTTCTACTCAGTGCGGTGATGTTCTGTGCGCTCAATATGCCATACATACGGCTAATATTTTGTTTACGTTCAGGCTCTACATACTTTTCGCGGTTTTGTATGTAGCCCATCTTCATAACTACGTGCCAATTGGCGTTTCTGCATTGCCCGTAAATAATATTCATACATGCATCTATTATGTTGTTCTTATACATGGTTAGCGTAGTCAGGATAGGATAGTTGTTTGATAGCGACGAACCTACGATATTTTCATTGCCCAAGCGACGTACATATTGCGCATTGGCATAGATGGCCAAGTTTGTCTTACCGCTTTTGCGCCATCCGGTTTGCAACGATAGCTCTTCACGGTAGAGTTTGGTAAGTGGTAGGGAGTTGAGGGATGCGGCAATACGCTCGTAGCGGTGCTCGCCGATGGTAATATTGGCAAAAATGCCATTGTTAGCGCAAGGTTGAGCGTTTAGGTAGAGTTGCGCTCCGCCACCATTGAAATATAGGTTGTTAACTTCGCCAGAGAAACGTACGTAAATGGCACCCACCCCCGTCATTTGAAACTCTGGTATGACACCCGTTTCACGATAGAATGCAACGTCGTCAGTCTGTTTATATATGTTTACTTCAGCTGCAACGCCCAAAAGATGTGTGCTCGTCTTGTATGCTGCTCCACCTCTAAGAGTTAGGTCGGTTACGATGGCTCGCATACGTGGGTCGATTGTACGATATTCGTGTTCGGCACGGAACACCATTTCACCACCAAGATGCAGTCTGCCAAGTTTTGCTGCATAGCCACCTTCAAATAGATAGCGTTCACATTTAGTGTCGCCCCCCATAGTGTCAGCAAGTATATATGGCTCTATCAGATCATAGTCAGAAACAGAACACCATTTGATGTTTCTGTTCTTACCTGTCAGATATGAAGCTTTGCCCCATACTGTAGACCGATCTGAGATGCGCAGGTAGGTGTCGGCCTCAATGCTATAAAGAGTAGTGCCTGTGCCTTTCTGCAATGTAAACGCTTCGGTTTGGTTGGTGTAGTTGGCGGAGAGTTCCAATTGCGAGTAAGCTGTTTTAAAGGCTTGTCCGTGAAGTGATGGATTTTTCCATGTTTCTGCATTCTGCAAGTTCCATACTATCTGATGTTCTGTTAGCACAGAGTCTGGTGTGGCTGCCATCAACGAGGTAACAACCATAATACATAACGAAGTGATAATATATCGTAACTGTATGCTCATTCTTCCAGAAGTATTATGGGTAATTCCGTTTCACTAAGAGGCAAGGAGGTAAAGGAGGTATAGTCTGAGTGTGCACGATAGTAACAAATATGTGTTGTCCCGTTTTGTTCTGTGTATTTCACCATTCCCGTTACATCTACTTTATAAGCACCTCGCAAAACGGTTATTTCAAAGGTGTTGTTGTTCATGTCGGCTGTTGATGTGTTGAGTGTGTTGTTGATATTTTGTAAGGTCAGTGTGCCTTGTATCTGTATTATATTGTTGTTGTCGGGCATGCTGAGTGTTACTCTGGCCAGCGTGTGGTAGTCAGTCTCTTCTTGCTGACAAGCTATAAGGATTGTTGTCAACAGAAAAAATGTACATATATTCAATATTTGCTTCATATCTTTACGTTCATTTCAAGTCCGAAATATGGTGTTACATGGCGACGAAAGGTGTAGCCTTTGCGCTCATAGTCAGGGTTATAATCCCATATTTTGTTACAGAACATGGCTATCTGTAGACGATCGGCAAACAACTTCTTTGTTACTTTGAAATTGAGATTCATCGAAATAGGCACGCGAGTTAGTTCGTAGAGAGTCTCGCTGTTGGTTCTGATGAGCCATTGTAGATAGGTATTGTTCTCGTCGCCAATTTGCCAGTCGTGTATGGTGCCGTCAGGAGCGATGTACTGGTTTGGTATGTTGCTGATGCGGTCGCGTTGCGACTTGGTGTACCATAAAAATTGTGAAGAGAGTGAGAAGCCAAGTTTCAGGCGTGGTACGTCAGTGTCGAGGGTGAAGTTTGTGTTAAACGATTCACGCATCGAACCATCGGCATCTTGATACAAACCTACATATTGCAGACTTCTGTCGCCTACTACCATACTGGGGCGATAGGTTTCGAGAATAGAGTTGTGGTAGTGGGTATGCAACCATGCGCCATTGATAGTCAGACGTGTCAGAATCTTAGGCAGACGTATGGTTTCAAGGGTATATTCAATGCCTTGTTTGTCGGTTTCGCTGCCGTTGGTGTAGTTGCTATAACCTGCCAATTCATCTCTCAGGGTATAAGTCATATCGCTAAGTGCTGGTGGGGCGGTGAGTGTAGAGCCATCGATGGCCGAAGCATCGTATTCCTTATATCTGAAACTCTCGTAATGTGTCTGATTGCGGAATCCTGAGGTCATTTTTTCGCAAAAATAGGTTATGCTTAGTCGGTTGCCACCTATGTTGATGTCGGTCGATACTTCCCATTTCATATTTCTGGCAGCCTGCAACTCTATGTTTTTGGGGTCGCGAATGTAGGTCATAAGGTTCACGCGGCGATAGTCGGGATTTTCGTGGTAATAATTCAGCTGAATGAAGTCGATGTAGAGTTTGTCGGGGAAGAGTTGCTCAATAGTTGGCATCTTCGTGTGCTGCCCAATACCGCCAGATAGACGAATGAAGGCTGATTTGCCCAAGAATGTAAATTTTGGGAAGGTATAACCTGCGTTGATGCGTGGGTCAAGATACATTTTTCCGTGCATGGCATATACGGTGGGCAGATTCAGCATCTCTGTGGCACGTATGCCACCCATAGCCTCAAAAACTCCTATAGCGGTAGGCCATTTCAGTATATCCTCGGCAAACACCGACAAGCGATGATTGGCAGGAATGTCGTAGAGCGGACGCTCACGAGTAGAGATGCCCGGGTAGAGCGGACGCTCGGGGTCGAACACCTGTCCATGTCCATAGTTCTTGTCCATATTCCAGTCAATACCCAATAGTAAAACGTTGCTAAGTTTTGTTGTGGGAATCTGTAGGCGTGCCGACAATTTGATATAGATATTGAGTGGCTTTCCTTCTACTTCGTGATCGGCCATATATTTCCATGGCAGCAGTAGCGCATCGGCTTCACCTTCCTCATAGTTGGTGGCAGCTACCGTAGTACGTTGTAGTTGTACCAATCGGCGACGCTTGATATCGTCATATTCGTAGGCAGCCGAACATATTAGGTTTGCTGATTTTAGCCATGAGTTGCGGTTGCTTTTAAGCGTCAGATCGCCCATCCATGCTATGCGGTTGTATTGTGACGTGTATGAATCCTCTACATTGTAGTTTAGGTCTGGATCTACTTTGTCGTTGTCAAACGATCCTGTGTAGTCGGCATTGGTTGATAAGTTCAAGTCGTAGTCGTTGTGAAGCCACTGTTTGTGCAATCGGGCGGAAAATGTCAGACGTTTGTAATTTTCTAATGTATTGCGAGGGTCGGCCTTAGCGTTGAGATAGTCGGCACTGAGATTCAAACTTAGGTGTTGCGGTTCCCATTCCAGCCCATTTGACAGATAAAATAGCTTCGAATTCATATCAGCCTTCAACCTTACATGTAGGTCGTCTCCACCTTTTTTGCGTTCAATCTTTACTATGCCGCTGGTTAGGTCGCCATATTCAACAGAGGCTATTCCTCGCACAATTTCTACCTTCTCAATATCATCGGTAGAGAGCGTGCGCATATCGATGCCGGCATTAGTAAAGTCGCGATTGGTACTTTCTGAGTCCCAAGCTCCGCTGATATACTGCATATTGGCATTGGTGGAGATTGGAGCGCCATCGACCATAAACTGTGTTCCCAGCGATGAGGTCATATATTGGCTACCGCCCGATGCTGCTTCACGAAGATGAATCAGGTTGGGTGCGTTCAGCGAGGGAGTTTCTGCTCGTCCGCCGGGTAGCAGTTCCAATAGATCAGCAAAACTTGAAGGTTGCAAATGCTCCATAGCGTGCTTGCCGATGGTTGAGGCACTTGGTAGTTCACGACTCTCCTGAGCCGTTACCACCACTTCGTCCAATTTGCTAACTTCAGCCTCTAACAGATAATGTTCGTTGCTGACGAGAGCTGTTGTCAGAGATTTATAACCTATATAAGTAATACGAATATGCTTAGTATCGCTATTGTTAGGTATCGTGAAACGCCCTTCTGTGTCGGTAATGGTGAGCGGCTTATTACTTTCAGCATCATAAATGGTAGCTCCGATGATGGGTTCCTGCGTATCTTTGTCAAGCACAGTGGCTCGTATAAAACTCTGTGCATGTGATACTTGAAGTATGAATACAGCTAAAATAGTATAAATTATCCTATATATATACATTTCGTTTGTAATATAATGCAAAAGTATAGAGTTTTATTTATGCCTTCAATACCTAAAAATGTGTATTTTTTATACTCATTCACAGCTTTTTTTATTTAGCTCAACTTTCGTAAATGAAAATGTATAAAAAATAAGCTCTGAAAATTGGCAAAAGGTGTATAACCGACAAATAGCCTTCCAACAATTAGCACGGAACCCGATTTTTACCTCGCGACTAATGAAAAAGCCGTGTTTTGGGACTTGTTTGCAGAACATTTCTACTTGCGAAACTTAAGTAACAAACAAATTGCTTCCAAACAATTAGCACAAAACTCGATTTTTACACTCGCATAAAGAACTCGCACCCCAAAGATGATTGAGCGGAGCGAGATGGAAAATAGAAGTGTCCCTTAAGTCAAAAAATAGCCATATCAACCTCAAAGGCTATTTGCTCTTGCAGTTGGTTGGCGCTTTGCTTCATAGTGCTGATAATGCGTTTTACCTCAGCAGCAAAGGCTTTGGTTTGCCCTATTTGGCGTAATAACAACGATGCTCCTCTGGCTTCTGGTTGGCTCCACTGCGTTTTGTTTGCAATGGCATTTGTAAGCATATTGAGAGTTTGAGTAGCTATAGAACGTTGTTTTTGCAAGGCTTTGCCAGCGGCAAAAAATGCTACAGAAAGTGCAAATTGTGCATCGCTTTGTAGCAGAAGTGTCAGAAAAATATCAATATCTGTTACACGCCAAAAGAGAAAAAACACACTCTGTTCAACCATATCAGGCGTTTTAATAAAAGGTATCCAGCGCATCATTTCAGCAGGTGTAGCACATTGGGTTGGCATTTTGATGGCAGCAATGAGCATAGCTTCACGTATATTGAGTTGCCACAGCAAAGTGCATTCGGTGGGAGTATAGTCGAGCTCAGCAGCCAACTCTTGCACATGTTGCAACGACACGCCATAGTTGAGCGCATAGTCTATTTGTCCGTTTTGCATTTGCTCGGTAGTTTGCCCGTTCATTCTCGATTTGAGTCTGATTTTGAGATTGTTGAGTTTATTTTCAAAATCGGCATTAGCTATTAATACATTAGATATATATGCGCTCATAATTTTTTTAATGATTTTTTTGTGCTTGATGTTGCAAAAATAGCGAAATAGTTTCTATCTTTGCAACCGCAAAACCAAATGGTGGATGTAGCTCAGCTGGTTAGAGCGCTAGATTGTGGCTCTAGAGGTCGAGGGTTCGAATCCCTTCTTTCACCCAAATGCGATGCAAGCCTCGTTAATTTTATAATTAATGGGGCTTAATTTTTGAAACATTGTCATTCTGTTTCAAAAATAGAGATTAAAAAATTTGTCATCGAGCAATTTTTATCTACCTTTGCACCGCCGTTTAGAAAAATGACGCTACGGGGTGTAGCTCAGTCCGGTTAGAGTACACGTCTGGGGGGCGTGTGGTCGCTGGTTCGAATCCAGTCACCCCGACTATTTCGAGAGATGTAGCTTACAAAAAGTTGCATCTCTTTTTTGTTTTTGATAACTTTCAACAATTAGCACTTAAGACCCTATTCCCAACAAACATTCCAGCATATATTTCTGTCGTTTTTTGCCACTTCATTATAAAACGACGCACAAAGTTTCCTCCCTTTTTGATACCTTTGCATAGAATATGACATAAGTACGTATGGCACAATCACTTCTGAATATACCCATCGGAGTTCAAGATTTCGAGTCGTTGATACACGATGATTATCTCTATGTAGATAAAACAGAGTCGATTTACCGCCTCATTACAACGGGTCGGTATTATTTTCTCTCGCGTCCACGTCGTTTTGGTAAAAGTCTGTTAATAAGTACATTGAAAGCTTTTTTTCTTGGTAAAAAAGAGCTTTTCAAAGGGTTGGCAGTGGAGCACTTAGAGCAGAATTGGAATGTGCATCCAGTACTGCATTTAGATTTGAATACATCGAAATATGTAGAAAAAAGTGTGCTTACAAAGAAACTTGATTCGGTGTTGACTGCATGGGAAAAAATTTATGGC
>CAJONN010000080.1 GCA_905235955.1 uncultured Marinilabiliaceae bacterium | reverse complement strand
GTCTGTTGCTCTACCAGCTGAGCTAGCGAGTCGGTTTTGAAATCCGAGCGCAAAGGTAGATGTATTTTTTTAAAACGCAAAATATCGCCTCATTTTTTTTGATGCTTTTTTTGTGTAAAATACGCACTTTTTTCTATTTATCTTGCACTGATAATGTAAAATACATTGATTGTTAATTAGTTATTGGCTGTTCTATCAAAACTTGAGGTTTTCAAAAACATATATCAAATAAAAAAGCCGTGACACATTGCCACGGCTGCTTTTTTATTTTCCCGGATAGCTAACTACCGAACTTACATCATACTTCGATAATTTTTGCCTACCGTTTAGTCCTTCGAGTTCGAGTAAGAAGAGCATTTTTACTACCACACCGCCACACCGTTCAATTAGGTGTGCTGCTGCCTCCATTGTGCCGCCTGTCGCCATAAGGTCGTCGATGAGCACTACGCGCTGACCGGGGCGTATAGAGTCTTTGTGTATCTCGATGGTGGCTGTGCCATATTCAAGGTTGTAGGTTTCCTCTACGGTTTCGCGTGGCAATTTGCCTTTTTTACGCACTGGCACAAAGGGTTTTGCAGCTTTGTATGCCAATGGCATTCCAAATATGAAACCTCTTGACTCTACGCCTGCTATCACGTCATATTCTACGCCAGATAGTAGCTTATATAGCTCATCTATAGATAGTTGTAGTCCTTCGCCACTGTCAAGAACGCCTGTTACGTCTCTAAACATAACCCCCTTTTCAGGAAAGTCTGGTATGGTAATTATGTAGTCTTCTACTTTTTTCATCTTTTCTTTGTTTGAATGGTGTTTTTAGAAGTCGGCATGTCCCGGAGTGCGTGGGAATGGTATTACGTCTCTGATGTTTTGCATGCCGGTAACAAAGAGTAGCAAACGTTCAAAGCCTAAGCCGAAGCCTGCGTGTGGACATGAGCCGTATTTGCGTGTGTCAAGATACCACCACATATCTTTCATAGGTATGTTGAGTTCGGTGATGCGTGCCATGAGTTTGTCATAGTTTTCTTCGCGCACCGAGCCACCAATTATTTCGCCTATTTGTGGGAAGAGTACATCGGTGCCTTGTACGGTTTTGTTGTCTTCGTTCATCTTCATGTAGAATGCCTTTATCTCTTTAGGGTAGTCGGTAAGGATTACGGGCTTTTTGAAGTGATGTTCTACAAGGTAGCGTTCGTGCTCTGAAGCAAGGTCGCACCCCCAATATACTGGGAATTCAAATTTATGACCGCCTTTTATAGCCTCTTCCAATATTTTTATGCCTTCGGTGTAGGGTAGGCGCATAAATTCTGTGCCAACAACTGATTGCAAGCGCTCTATCAGGCCTTTGTCTATCATGTTGTTGAGGAATTCGAGGTCGTCTTTGCAGTTGTCAAGTGCCCACTGTACGCAGAATTTGATAAACTCCTCTTCAAGGTCCATAAGGTCTTGCTTGTCGTAGAAGCAAACTTCTGGTTCTATCATCCAGAATTCGGCCAAGTGGCGTGGTGTGTTGGAGTTTTCGGCACGGAATGTTGGACCAAAGGTATATATTGCGCCCAAGCCTGTAGCGCCTAGTTCGCCTTCGAGCTGACCAGATACGGTGAGGCTGGCTTGCTTGCCAAAGAAGTCGTCATCGTACTTTATTTGGCCATTGTCGTCTTTTTCGAGGTTGTATAGGTTTTTGGTTGTAACCTGAAACATCTGCCCGGCACCTTCGCAATCGCTTGCGGTGATAAGTGGTGTGTGGAAGTAGAAAAAGCCTTTCTGATGGAAGAATGTGTGAATGGCGTATGCCATTTGATGGCGTATGCGAAATACTGCACCAAAGGTGTTGGTGCGTGGACGAAGGTGAGCTACATCGCGCAAAAACTCCCATGAGTGTCCTTTCTTCTGTAGAGGATAGGTGTTGTCGCTATCGCCCAATATCTCAATTTCTTTGGCTTGTACTTCAACGCTTTGTCCGCCACCTTGGCTCTCTACGAGCAAGCCAACAACGCTAAGGCAAGCACCTGTAGTGATGCGGCGCAAAGTGTCGTCGTCGAACTTATCCGCATCGACAACTATTTGTATGTTTTTTATTGAAGAACCATCGTTGAGAGCTACGAAGTAAACTTGTTTGCTATTGCGGCGGGTGCGTACCCAACCTTTCACAACTACGTCTTGCCCTATTTGTGATCCACTGAGCAAGTCAACAATCTTAGTACGACGCATATTTATTATGTTTTCTTTCTTTATTTTCAGAGTGCAAATTTATAATTTATAATTGATATATAGAGAATGGTGAAATTTTTATAATAAAAAAAACACGGTTCTTTCATTTGAAAACTTTTCTTGTTTTACTCAAGTTTCGCAAGTAAAAACATTCATAAAATAAGCCCTGAAGGGGGCGAAAGTGACAGCAATTGTGGGTTGTTGTTCTTTCGCCCCTTCGGGGCTAATATTGTGGAGGAAGCATAATTAGCAGGGGTTACGCTGCGCTCACCCCTGCCTGTATTCTTTCGCTCCTTCGGAGCTACTTTACTTGCGAAACTTTGAGTAAAAAATCATTAAAAATTGCAGTGGTCGTGCCTCGCGCAAAATGCAAAGTTGTTTTTAGAAGTTCTCTTAAATTATTATCTTCGCAGCGGAAAAATTTAACACTATGTTAGCAAAGCGCATTATTCCTTGTCTCGACATTCGCAATGGTATGACCGTAAAAGGTGTTAACTTTGTGAATATCAAAGAGGTAGGCGACCCAGTAGAGTTGGGCGCATGGTATGCCGAGCAAGGTGCCGACGAACTTGTTTTCCTTGATATAACAGCCAGTCATGAAGGCAGAAAGACATTTGCCGACCTCGTTGAGCGCATTGCACGGCACATCAACATACCATTTACTGTGGGTGGCGGAATAAGCGAACTACACGATGCTGATGTATTGCTAAGTGCTGGTGCCGACAAAATTTCTATCAATTCATCAGCAGTACGCAATCCACAACTCATTAGCGATATGGCAAGCAACTTTGGTAGCCAATTTGTTGTAGCTGCCATCGATGCACGCCTCGAAGATAATGGCGAATGGGTTGTAACAGTAAATGGCGGCAGAGTTCCAACCGAAAAACGACTCTTCAGTTGGGCACATGAAGCCCAAGAACGTGGCGCTGGCGAGATACTCTTTACCAGTATGAACCACGATGGCGTAAAACAGGGGTTTGCCAACGAAGCCCTTGCACAACTGAGCGAAGAACTATCGATACCCATAATAGCATCAGGCGGAGCTGGCAATATGGAGCATTTTCGTGATGTCTTTACACTTGGCAAAGCCGATGCCGGACTTGCTGCCAGCATTTTTCACTACAAGGAAATAGCTATACCTGACCTCAAAAACTACTTGAGGCAGAACAACATAGTTGTAAGATAATAACACAGAAACAGAGAGAAAACAATGAATATAGATTTTGCTAAAGGCAACGGCCTCGTGCCAGCCATCATCCAAGATGCCGACACCAACAAGGTGCTTATGCTCGGCTATATGAACGAAGAGTCGTATAAAAAAACCGAAGAGACAGGTCTTGTGACATTTTTCAGCCGCTCGCGCCAAAAACTTTGGACTAAAGGCGAAACAAGTGGCAATT
The DNA here is from genome assembly GCA_905235955.1 of uncultured Marinilabiliaceae bacterium. Classification (GTDB taxonomy): domain Bacteria; phylum Bacteroidota; class Bacteroidia; order Bacteroidales; family Marinilabiliaceae; genus W3P20-009. Next base: position 4,624 of record CAJONN010000080.1, on the reverse strand, counting down.
TGCTACATGTCGTAAGCATTGCCGTCGACTGCGACAATGATACACTGCTCGTAAAAGTGCACCCTGATGGTCCGGTATGCCACACTGGTGCCGACACTTGCTGGAATGAGGTGAACGAAGCCGACGATGTGATGTTTCTCAAAGAGTTGCAAGACTTTATTGATCAACGCCGTCGGGAAATGCCTGAAGGCTCATACACTACAAGTCTATTCCAAAAAGGTAAACGCAAGATAGCCAAGAAATTGGGCGAAGAAGCTGTAGAATGTGTGATTGGTGCAATGGCCGATGACGATGAAAACTTCATATACGAAGGTGCTGATGTTATTTATCATCTTATTGTGCTTCTCACCGAAAAGGGCTACCGCATAGAAGATATAGCACGTGAGCTCAAAGCACGTCATCACTGATAAAAAAGTATGTTCGTTTTTTTTGCTTTATATAGGTTCTGAAAAAACATACTAATGCTCGATGTATACGGAATATTAGGGCAATTTTACACCCCAGACACGCCACAGTGGAACATATTGGTAGAACATAGCAAAGCTGTAGCCGAACTCGCTGCCAACATTGTGCGTCTGCATCCTGAGCTCAATGCTGATGCCAACTTTGTGTACGAAGGTGCTATGCTTCATGATATTGGCATAACCAACACAAACGCTCCCGGCATATATTGCTTTGGACAAGCCGAATATATTTGCCACGGCATACAAGGTGCACAGATGCTACGCACATTGCAACTGCCACAACATGCTCGGGTGTGCGAACGTCATACAGGTGCTGGCATCACAGCCGATGAGGTTAGAACCTTGCAACTGCCATTGCCCATAGCCGACTATACTCCGCAAACAATAGAGGAAAAAATAGTGTGCTATGCCGATAAGTTTTTTAGCAAAACGCTCAAAGAACCTGACAACTATAGCAGCCTCAGAGAACCCAAAAGCTTTGAGCGCGCATTGCATAGCGTAGCAAAATATGGCGATGCTCCGCGTGAACGTTTTTTGGCTTTGCACAAAATGCTTGCCGTGCCTCAGACTATGCCGCAATAATGCTTTGGTATACAGTATGTTATCTATATTCTCTGCAATGACAAAAGCAACTGATACATTTCGCACTAAGCCATGGTGCCACAACTGTGCACAAGCTGTGGCAAACAAATGGTGCCAACTCTATGTCAACCCACAAACCATATTGGCCGACCTATCGAAGGCAAGTGGCGGACGAGCACCCAACGGATTGTGTGGCGCATTATATGCCGCTATACAAGCCTTGCCCCAATACGAGCAGCAACTGACCGAAGCTTTTGAACAACGTGTGGGCGGAACAACGTGCCACAACATAATGACTACCAAACGAACACCTTGCCACACTTGCGTCGACACGGCAGATAGCTTGATAGAGGAATTTAGCAATAAATAAAAAAATAAGGCGTGGAGTCTGCAACTATAAAAAATATACTCAAACTTATTCTGAAGATAGGCGTTTCGGCAGCGGCTATAGCATTGGTATTCTCCAAAATTGACATACACGCTACATTCAGCACCATAGCAACAGCTCAATGGCAATGGCTATTAGTGGCATTATTGGTATATGCCACATCGCAAGCACTAAGCGCCATCAGAATCAACACAGTTTTTGCTACGCTTCCACTACAAGTTGCTACGTTTGTAAATATGCGCCTCTATTGGCTTGGTATGTTCTACAACTTCTTCTTGCCCGGTGGTGTCGGTGGCGATGGCTACAAAATATACTACTTGCATCGCAAGTATCAGCAGCCAGTAAAGCAGCTCTTCTCAGCCATAGTTGCTGATAGGTTGAGTGGCTTGGTGGCAATATGCAGCTATATGATAGCATTTATATCGGTGCTTGGCTCATATATAGGCATTGAGTATAGCTATTGCTTTGGAGTGCTCATACCTTTAGCTATTGGCGGATACTTTGTTTACCTGCGTTTTTTTGCTCGCTATGCGCTTAGTGCCAAATGGCATATATTGGGTTGCTCAGTAGTAGTGCAAGGCTTGCAAATGCTTGCGGCTATACTTATACTTTTGTCGCTTGGCGAGAGTGCTAATATTATAGAGTATATGTTCCTGTTTTTTGCCAGTAGCATTGCCTCCGCCATTCCGGTTAGCATGGGTGGCATAGGCTTGCGAGAACTTACTTTTGTTTTAGGGTCGCAATATTTCAACACCAACGAACATATAGCTGTGTCGCTCAGCATATTGTTCTATGCTGTGTCGCTTCTGAGTTCGCTCCCCGGTGCTATTTTCGCACTTCGCACTTCGCTTATTGAGAAGGGGTTTTCGCACTGATGATATTGTAAACACTGTTTTTTCTATATTTTTGCATCGTCAAAAAAAAATAAAGTAGCAAATGCTTATAATAGGTATAGCTGGTGGCTCTGGCTCTGGCAAAACAACGGTAGTGAACAAAATAACAGACAAGATAGGCAACAACCAGTTGACTATCATCTCGCAAGATTCATACTATTACGACAGTAGCCACATACCAATGGAGGACAGAAAACGCATCAACTTTGATCATCCAAACTCCATAGAATTTTCACTCCTCATTGAACATATTCGCCGCCTCAAACAGGGTCAGTCTATTGAACAGCCTATCTATTCTTACATTACATGCACTCGTAGCGAACGCACTATGCACGTAGACCCCAAAGATGTGATAATAGTTGAGGGCATATTGGTATTGTCGAACCCTGAGCTACGCGACCTGATGGATATAAAGGTGTTTGTTGATGCTGATGGCGATGACCGACTATCGCGCATAATATTGCGCGACATTGTAGAACGCGGACGTACTGCCGAGACAGCACTCTCGCACTACCAAGAAACTGTGAAGCCTATGCACCTGCAATTTATTGAACCATCAAAACGCTTTGCCGACCTCATTATACCACAAGGCGGACACAACGAAAAGGCTATCGACGTGCTCACACACTATATTCAACGACAAATAAACTAATCCCCCCCTATATGGCTAAACCACTCATAATACCACTACGCGGACATACGCCTCGCATTGGCAACAACTGCTTCATTGCACCCAATGCTACTATAATAGGCGATGTGGAGATTGGCGACAACTGTAGCATTTGGTTCGGAGCTGTGCTACGTGGCGACGTTAATTCTATCAAGATAGGCAACAACTGCAATGTGCAAGACAATGCAGTGATTCATGGCACATTTGAACGTGCAAAAACCATAATAGGCAACAATGTTTCAGTGGGGCACAATGCCATAATACATGGTGCAACAATAAAAGACGACGTGCTGATAGGTATGGGCTCAACTGTGCTCGACAATGCTGTGATAGAGAGCAACGTAATAGTGGCAGCCAATGCGCTAATAACATCGGGCGCACAAACCGAGCCCAACAGCATCTACGCAGGTGTGCCCGCCAAAAAGATAAAGGAGCTAAGTCCTGAAAAGAAGGCCGACACCATCACTCGCATTGCCGATAACTATCATCTGTACGCTTCGTGGTATGAAGAGTAGAGTTGGCTTTCAGCATTTTCTGATTTCACTGATTCCGATATTCGTTGGGTGTCAGACCTGTTTCTCGTTTGAAGAATTTTGAAAAAAACGACGGATTGGCAAAGTTCATTTGCTCTGCTACCTCCCAAATAGGAGCATCGCTATAGCGCAATATAACTTTGGCTTTCTGAATGATATAACGCGTAAGCCACTGCATCACCGTCAGCCCACTGATGTGCTTTACTACATCGCCCAAATAGTTGGGAGTGATGCAAAGCTTGTCAGCATAAAACTCAACTTTGCGCTCGTGCAAACCATGAGTACTGATCAGCTCTATGAAATTGCGAAAAATAACATCTTGCCGCGTAGCCATTTTTTTTCGGAGCAATTCGGCAGTGTCGGCTATGCGCTTGAGTTCTAGCAAAAAAGAAGTTTGCAAATGTGTTACCGAGTCAGGCAACAATGGTTGCTGATGCGCCACATGCCATAGTAGTTGCACATATTCGGTGGCCAATAGCCATTGGTCGTCAGAAAGAGGCAAAACAGCATGCTTACTGAGCGAAGTGAAAATAGGTAAATCTTTGAATGAGAATGTTTGCATATCAAAATTATCACTCCAGCCCAAAACTTCAAAGATGCTATCAGGCACAAGAATGAAGAGAGTTTGCTGTTTTATGTGGAATTCTTCTAAATTAATAATAACATGCAAACTTCCATTTGTAACCATTAGCACTCTTCCTTCGTCTATATGATACGGAATGTTTGGTTGTATGCTATTCGGACCAAATGATTTAGCATCCATAGCAACTAAAACGTTCTTGTCTACATAATATCGCTTATAATCCATTTGCTCATCGAGAGTAGCGTTGCTATCTTCTTGAGCAAAATTTGAACGCTTGCTAAGTTGTTCGGCGGTATTTAAGCTAAGATTTTCAACTTGTTTTGCCATAATCAGTGAATCAGAACATTTCTTCCTTTCGCAAGGTAATGAAAAAGGCGTAAGTATGGTGCATCTTTGCATCGGAAAAAGTTATAAAAATAGAAAAACCTAAAAACAGTATAACTATGACAAACAACGTAAAAGACCTAATGATTCGCAAACCAGCCCTTGAATATCACAACGTAAAAGAGTA
>CAJONN010000079.1 GCA_905235955.1 uncultured Marinilabiliaceae bacterium | reverse complement strand
AGGTGAAAATCGGGTTCCGTGCTAATTGTTGAAAGGCAATTTGTTGGTTATACCCCTTTCGCCCATTCTCATAGCTTATTTTCTGTGTATTTTTCACTTACGAAACTTAAGTAAAAAATCTCACACTCAATGACTTATCAAAATCAGAGCGTGAGATAAATATATCATAATGCGCACTGAAGCTTAGTCAACAATAAGCATTGCATCGCCATAAGCTCCGATGTTGTAGCCCTCTTTCATAGCCTCATCGTAGGCATGCATCACTTGCTTGTAGCCGCCAAAAGCGCAAACCATCATCAGAAGCGTAGAATATGGTGCGTGGAAGTTGCTAATAAGATTGTTGGCAACATTAAAATCGTAGGGTGGGAAGATAAATTTGTTTGTCCAACCTACGTAGGGCGTAATATGTCCGAATGTAGAGTAAGCTGTTTCAAGAGCTCGCAAAGTGGTAGTGCCTACAGCGCACACCTTACGTCTTGCATCTTTGGCAGCGTTTACAATTTTGCAAGCATCTTCAGTTATCTGCAATTGTTCGCTCTCCATCTTGTGCTTTGTAAGATCTTCTACGTCAACTGAGCGGAAGTTGCCCAACCCCACATGTGCAGTGATATTAGCAAAGTTAATACCCTTAATCTCAAGTCTTTTGAGCAGTTGCCTGCTAAAATGCAAACCAGCAGCAGGTGCAGCTACAGCACCTTCGTTGCGTGCATAGATAGTTTGATAAGCATCAACATCTACAGGTTCGGCCGGACGTTGAATGTAGTCAGGCAGTGGAGTTTGTCCGAGCTTAAACAGAATGTCTTTAAACTCAGCAGTGTCGCCATCAAAGAGAAAACGCAATGTGCGACCTCGCGAAGTAGTGTTGTCTATTACCTCGGCCACCATAGAGTTATCTTCGCCAAAATAGAGCTTGTTGCCTATGCGAATTTTGCGTGCTGGGTCAACAAGAACGTCCCAAAGGTGCTGTTCGTGGTTGAGCTCGCGAAGCAAAAACACTTCGATTTGTGCTCCCGTTTTTTCCTTGTTGCCATACAATCGGGCAGGGAAAACCTTAGAGTCATTGAGTACCATTACATCTTGGTCGTCGAAGTATCCGAGCAAATCTTTGAAGAGTTTGTGCTCTATTTCGCCACTATTGCGATGAAGCACAAGCAAACGCGCCATTTCGCGGTCTTCAATCGGATATTGTGCTACACGTCCTTCAGGTAGTGTGTAGCCGAATTCTGAAAGTTTCATATTTAGATGCTTTGTCGTTCTTGTGTTATAAGTTGTTGTTCTCTAATAAGTTGTTCTACTTGTTCCATTGTGAGGCTATCAGCTTCGGTGTAGTTGCCCGATGCTGTTCGGCGCAATGCTACTAAGTGTGCTCCGCTTCCTGACAACAAGCCAAAGTCGCGAGCAATAGCGCGTATGTATGTGCCTTTTGAGCAACGTATGCGAGCCACTACATCTATTTGGCGTTCATCTGTAGCACAGGGCGTTATACTTTCAATGTCAAAGCTACTAATATTCACCACTCGGCTCTTGAGCTCTACATCGGTTTGTCCTTTGCGAGCAAGCTCGTAAGCTCGCTTTCCACCAATGCGAATGGCCGAAAAAAGTGGTGGCACTTGTTCTACTTCGCCAATGAAGTTTTTCTTTATCACATCGTCCAAATACTCTTTGGTCAGATGCTGCGTTGGGTAGTTGCCTTCGGGCAACGTTTCGAGGTCGCACGATGGAGTTGTTTGCCCAAACCTGAATGTAGCCAAATACTCTTTGTCATGATTCATCAGCTGCTCTATGTTCTTAGTAGCTTTGCCCGTGCAAACAACTACTATGCCCGTAGCCAAAGGGTCGAGAGTGCCAGCATGCCCCACCTTTATCTTCTTGATACCCATGTAGTTTTTAAACATGAGCCTTATCTTATTCACCACATCAAACGAAGTCCATTTTAGTGGTTTGTCGATGCAGAGTATCTCTCCGTCAAGAAAATTCATCAGAGGAGTGTTATTGTTATCAGTCCAACAATGGCACAATATATTGCAAACCAGATGAGTTTGCCATTGCGTACAATGCTTATCATCATTTTGCAAGCCACACAGCCCGAAATAAATGCAGCCACAAAACCTATGACGAGTGCCGACACTGAAATATTGCCAACCACATCGGCAGCATTGCCACTTGCCACTTTGAGCGCATCGAGCAAAGCCTCGCCAACTATGGGCGGAATGACCATCAAAAACGAGAACTGAGCCAATTGTTCTTTCTTATTGCCAATCAACAAACCTGTAGCAATGGTAGTGCCTGAGCGCGACAAACCCGGCATAACAGCTAAGGCTTGCGACAATCCAATGATAAAGGCATCGGTGAGCGATATTTCCTCTTTTGGACGAGGCTTAGCGTAATATGAAAAAGCCAACAACGCTGCCGTAAGCAGAAGCATCAGACCAACAATGACGGTGCCCGAACCAAATATCTCTTCAACAGTATCTTTGAAAAGTAAGCCAACAATGCCAACAGGTATCATAGATACAATGATATTGAGCACATAGCGTGTTTCGGCATTGAGCTGAAATTTGAACAAACCACGTATTAGGTTTATTATTTCTGACCAAAAAATAACAATGGTGCTAAGCACGGTAGCAATATGTACTACAATAGTAAAGGTAAGATTTTGCTCGCCTTCTATGCCAAAAAGTGCCGATGCCAAAACCAAATGTCCGCTACTACTTACAGGCAAATACTCGGTCAGACCTTGTAAGAGTCCGAGTATAAGAGCTTCAAAATTGTTCATTCTGCGTTGGTAGTGTTTTGACTTTTATCCTTCTTCATTATAGCGTAAATTTCAAAAATGAAACCTATCAACGCTACTATAGGTGCCAAAGTAATATGCCTAAAGTCGTAGATGCTTTCATCAAATACATTGGGGTCGTCACTTCCACCACCTACCATCAGTACGAAGCCTAACACTATTATTGCAAAGCCAATAGCCAACAATATATAGTTTTGCTTGCCCAGTGCAAATCCAAACACTGGAGTGTTTTCTTTGTTTGCCATTAAATTTATATGCTAAGAGTTTCTTTTTTATACGTACAAGTCAGCAGCTCTGACACTTAGATAGCGATTGACAGCCACAAGTGTTGAACAGAGTGTCATTATCACACCAATGGCAAAAACAAATCCAAAGAGTGTAACAACAACCATTATATTATCAAAACCTATAACGCCCGACAGTTCGCGAGCTGAAATATAGATGATGCAAGCCAAAAGCATATTAGCTATCAGTCCGCCCACAACGCCCTGCACCACGCTCTGACCAATAAATGGACGACGAATGAAACCATTTGTAGCCCCCACAAGTTGCATAGTGCGAATAAGAAAACGCTTGGAATAGACCATCAGACGTACCGTATTGTTGATAAGCGTAATAGCTACCAAAAGCATCAAGAGCGAAAATGCCAAAAGCACAAGCGAAATGGTACGAACATTTTCATGTATCAAATTGACCATATCTTTCTGATAAAAAACCTCTTTCACTTCTGGATAATTGGCCACCATCTGCTTTATCTTTTCCATGCCTTCAGGTGTAGAATATTCGGCATAGAGTTTTACATCAATTGACGAAAGCAAAGGATTTTCGCCCAAGAACTCAACAAAATCTTCGCCCAAATCAGCTTTAAGTTGCTCAGCAGCTTCGTCTTTGCTCAAGTATGTAACCGACTTCACCAATGCTGATGCTGAAAGCGACTTCTGTATCTTCTTCACCTCAGCATCTTTTGCATCGTTTTGCAACATTACTGTCAGACCTAAATTCTCTTTTACATAATTAGATAAACGATTGGCATTGAGCAACAAAATGCCAATCAATCCCAAAAGAAAAAGCACCAACGAGATGCTTATTGTTGTAGTAAAATACGAACTTCGTAACTTGCGCGTTGCTGCTACGCTATTTTGCTTTGCCATTGAATATTTTGTCTTTTTTCCTATATAAAAAAGTACCTAAAACTACATACCTATCCGATATTAGCCACAAAAGTAACTACTTATGGGCGATAATATTCGATATTAACATATTTTAATGGTTTAAAATTGCTAATTACGACTCTTTTCGCATAAAAAAAACATATCATTTACCATCTTCGTGTGACAAACAACAATAATACCCCAACTTATACAAGTTAAATATCAACATATTAGGATGCTGACTGAGCAAATTGTGCTCAAAACATGTTTGCGTCAGCCTAAAAAATAGCTGCATACCCCACACCAAGTGCCACTTTTTGAGCTGTTGATAGACATTGTTGATGTGCGACTTATCGCCAATTTGCGTAGCTATGGAATGCAATGTTTGGAGCGAAGTGCGCGTTTTGTTCAAAAACTGCTCGCTTGTATCATCATCATCATGAAAAACTGGATTGTCGATATGCCTGACAGAGAAGCCCAAATGTTGCAACTCTTGTCCGAAGAGCACATCTTCATAGCCATATTTTTTTATCTTATCGTCAAATTGTATGCGTTTAAACACTTTGGCATTTATCAGTGCGTTAGAAGCAGCAAATTTGGCATAAGGGTCTATATTGCGTTCGGCTACTGTTCGCACCTCTGATTTTAGTCCAAACATTAGTCGGAGCGGACAGACTTTTTGATTGGGCACCCGATAACGCAAGCCACCAACAACCACATCGGCATAGTTGGCACAAGCTACATACTGCTCAACAAATGTTGCCGATGACGGAAATACATCGCTATCTAAAAATATCAGATATTCGCCCTGAGCTATTTGAGCCAACTTATTGCGAGTATAAGCCTGCCTACTATTGACTTCGTTGCGAATAAATTTGCTATTGGGAAAAGTATTGATAACATTGTTTTGCTCAATAGTTGAAACATCAGTAGAGGCATCGTCAACTACAACAACTTCAGCACTAATACTCAGCTTAGATATTTGCCTCAACAACTCCTGAACCAAATCAACACAAACCTTATTATAGGTTGGTATAAGGAAAGAAAAACCACTAACCATCTGACTATTTTTACTTATTGGGCAAATGTCGGAATATTTTTGCGAACTTTGTGCGCAACAAACAACAAAGAATGGGAACAATAATTACACTTAGTATCATTTGTTTGACAACAATTCTGTTGATAATTTATTTGGTCAAGAGTCATAGACAAGATCTACCTGAAATAAGGGCACAAGAACAGGCAAAGAAAAAGACCAACCCAAATTTAGAATGTTGTGGTGCACACGAGGTTTGCGAAGCCGAAACACTGCTCACACTTAGCGAAGAGGTGATATATTATAGCGATGAAGAACTCGACGAATATCACGGACACACTGAAACAGAATATACCGAAGCCGAAATTGAAGAGTTTAGAGAAGTACTGCTCACCTTGCAACTGCACGAAGTAACGGGTTGGCTCAAAAGCTTGCAACTACGTGGCATAACACTACCCACCGACGTAAGAGAAGAGGCACTGATGATAGTAGAAGACTTCCGTCGCATACGCCGAGAAAACAGAGAAAAGAAACAACAGCAATCAGCAATATGACAAGCACACAACAACAGCACGAACTTGGCAGTGAGCGCATTGGCAAGCTACTGATGCGCTACTCAATACCCTCAATAATAGCTATGACGGCTGCATCGCTCTACAACATGGTAGACAGCATATTTATTGGTAGAGGATGCGACACCTTGGCAATATCAGGCTTGGCAGTAACATTTCCGCTCATGAACTTGTCAGCAGCTTTTGGTGCAATGGTAGGCATTGGCTCATCAACACTCGTATCAGTAAAATTAGGACAAAAAGACTTCGACGAAGCTGAAAACATCTTAGGCAATGTAGTGATACTCAATGTTGTTATAAGCCTTATATTTATGGCATGTGCACTGCTTTTTCTTGACCCAATACTTATATTCTTTGGCGCAAGCGAAAATACCCTACCCTACGCACGCGAATATATGCAAGTGCTTTTGTGGGGCAATGTGTTGACACACTTATATTTAGGTCTCAACGACACAATGCGTGCCTCAGGCTATCCGCAACGTGCTATGGCAGCTACACTTGTAGCCGTATTTGTCAATGCTATATTCAACTATATTTTTATCTTTGTGCTCAAACTTGGCATCAAAGGAGCCGCTATTGGCACATTGTGCGCTCAAGGCGTAGCTTTTATGGGCATTTGCTACCATTTCACACGGCCAGAGAGCATTATTAAGTTCAAGAAAAAAATATTTAAATTCCGCCTCAAAGTAGCACGAAGCATCATAGGTATTGGTTGCGCACCATTCTTTACCAACTTATGTGCCTGCCTCGTTGTGTTACTCATAAACAATGCCCTAAAAAACAATGGTGGCGACTACTACATTGGTGCTTATGGCATTGTAAACCGCATAGCTTTTGTGTTTATTATGATAGCCAACGGATTCAACCAAGGCATGCAACCTATACTTGGTTACAACTATGGTGCCGGACAAATACATCGCTCTGTAAAAGCCTACAAACTCACAGTAGTTTGTGCCGTAATAGTAACCACAAGTTGCTTCTTGCTGAGCCTTTTGTGTCCCGAAGTGGCTGTAAGCCTCTTTGCCCCTGACTCTGAAATGATACAGATAGCTTGTCATGCACTGTGGGTAATGACGTGCGTATTTCCCCTCGTAGGTTTTCAGATTACATCTATAGGCTTTTTCATGTCGCTTGGTATGGCCAAACAAGCTGTATTTTTGTCGCTCACACGCCAACTTATCATTCTGATACCATTTTTGCTTATACTTCCGCACTTTTTTGGCGTAGAAGGTGTTTGGATGAGTATGCCAATAGCCGATGTGCTTTCAACACTCATTGTTTCAGTTATGCTAATAAGGCAAATAAGAAAATTCAACCTCAAAAACTAAAATATACTATCTATGCATCAAAATCAGATTATCACTATTGGCCGACAAGTAGGCAGTGGAGGCAGACTCATTGGCAAGTTGCTTGCCGAGCGGCTCAATCTGGCATTCTACGACCACGAGATATTGAGCAGAGCAGCACGCGAAAGTGGCATACGCGATGAGTTTTTTGAGTCGAACGATGAAAACGGATCACTACTCTCACGCCTTGCCAACTACTTTTCATTGTCGGCACACATACCCAACAATAATAGCTGCCTGACATCAGAAAACCTCTTCAAGTTTCAGAGCGATGCCATACGCCGCGCTGCTACTGAGGGTGGAGCTGTGTTTGTAGGTAGAGCATCAGACTATATTTTGCGCGACTTTAGCAACCGCACCGACATATTCATAATGGCACCTATCGAAGAACGTGTAAAACGTGCTGCCCAATACTTCAACCTCGACACCGATGCAGCTCGCGAACGCATTGAGGCTTTGGAAGATGCCCGAGCTGAATATTACAACTTTTTCACCAACAAAACATGGGGCAAAGCTTCGTCGTACGACCTCTGCATCAACTCTGGCGGACTAAGTATTGAGCAATGCACCGACCTCATCATTAGTTTTATTGAAAAAAGGGGAATGTGAACTTTAAGTTTTAAGTTTTAAGTTCTAAGTTTTAAGTTCTAAGTTTTAAGTTCTAAGTTTTAAGTTCTAAGTCTATGGAAAAACACACTTATACATATCTACTTCTTTTAGGTGGCAACTTGGGCAATGTAAGCCAGACATTCAGAGAGGCTATTGAACAATTGTCGTTGATTGGAACAGTGCAAAAAACATCGGCACTCTATCGGAGCAAAGCGTGGGGGTTTGAAGCCAATGAAATGTTTCTGAATCAGGTTGTTGAATTACGAACAGGACTTTTGCCACACAACTTGTTAAGCGCTACTCAGAACATTGAGTTGCAACTGGGGCGCACAAGCAAAAGCATCGGTGGGCAATATCAGTCGAGACTTATCGACATAGATATTCTTTTTTGTGGCAATACTATTGTTTATACCAAGCAACTGACCATCCCACATCCACTTTTACACAAACGCATGTTTACCCTCGTACCTCTTGCCGAACATTGGAGTCAATGGTATCACCCTGTACTCAACACCACTGTGGCTGAACTTATTGAACAATGCGAAGATAAAAGTGAGGTAAAAAAAGAGTCTTAAGAAGTGTTCTATTAACTCTCAAGTTTTCGCAA
>CAJONN010000078.1 GCA_905235955.1 uncultured Marinilabiliaceae bacterium | reverse complement strand
AGCCCCGATTTATCTACAAAATGACCATTTATTGCACTTTGAAAATCGTAATTTCCGTAATCTATAAAATAGCTCATCGTTTCAATCTTTTTGGCAAATATAGTCAAATATAAACAATAAGTTTTCGCACATATAATATTGAATTTCTGCGCATACATTGTATGTGCATACCACAATTTTGTGCCAAAAACTATATTTGCCTATCTACAATTCTGCATATCGCTCAGCTATTTCGTCGAGGCAGATATTTACTTCATTTATTGTTGGTGCTTGTAGCATTCTGATTTTCAGATCACGAAAATCTGGCAACCCCTTGAACGATACTGCCATGTGGCGACGTATGTGGAGTATGGCCTTACGCTCGTCGTGTATCCAATCAAGTGTATCTGATAGTTGTTGTTTAATACGCCTAACATGTTCAGCCATTGATGGTTGAGACAATATTTCACCTGTAGACAGATAGTGCTTTACTTCTTCAAATATCCATGGTCGACCTATCGATGCCCTGCCTATCATTATGGCATCAACGCCATAACGATCGAAGCATTGGCGCGCACGTTCGGCGGTGCAAATATCGCCATTGCCAATGACGGGTATGTGCATGCGTGGATTGTTTTTCACTGCGCCAATTAGCGTCCAATCGGCTTCGCCTGTATACATCTGTGCACGTGTACGACCATGTATGGTGATGGCGCTAATGCCCACATCTTGCAATCGTTCAGCAGTGTCTACCACAAATTTTGTCTCTTCATCCCAGCCCAAACGTGTCTTCACTGTAACGGGTGTATGCTTCACGGCTTTTACTATTTCTGCCGTCATTCTGACCATTTTGGGTATATCTCTCAGCATACCAGCTCCAGCACCTTTGCCCGCTATTTTTTTTACCGGACAACCAAAATTTATGTCGATAATATCAGGCTCAGCCTCTTCTACTCGCTTGGCTGCCTCTACCATTGGCTCGATCTCTTTACCATAAATCTGAATGCCAACAGGACGTTCTTGTGGCATTATGGTAAGCTTTTTCATACTCGACGACACATCGCGCACAATGGCATCAGCGCTCACAAATTCGGTATACATAAGGTCGGCTCCGTAGTGCTTGCAAAGGTTGCGGAAGGGTATGTCGGTTACATCTTCCATTGGTGCAAGTAGCACGGGCTGTGGTCCAAGGTCAAGCTCTTTTATCTTCATTGTGTAACATTATTTGGCTTCCATGCAAACAAAGGGTATTATCATCTCCTCCATCGAAATGCCACCATGCTGAAAGGTGTCAGCAAATCGGCGTGTATATTCGCTATAGTTGTTTGGATAGACGAAGTAGTCGTTGTTGAGTGCAAATATGTAGTTGGATGAAAGTTTGCTTTTTGGTAGGAATGCTTCTTCAGGTTTTTTTATTTCAAATGTATTTTTTGCATCAAACTGCAAACCTTTGCCTGTTTTGAATCGCAAGTTGGTGTTTACTTCGCGGTCGCCAACCACTTTGCGTGGTGTATCTACTTTGATGGTACCATGATCGGTAGTTATTACTATGGTTACATCTTCAGAATGTAGCTGCATCAGCAGGTCGAAGAGGGCACTATGCTCAAACCACGAGCGTGTTATCGAGCGATAGGCTGCTTCGGTGTTCGAGAGCTCGTTTACTACACTTACATCGGTGCGAGCATGCGAGAGCATATCAACAAAGTTGAACACAAAAGCGTTGAGATGATTGCTACGATAGTTGGGATATTTCTTCACAAGGTTTTCACCACTTTCAGCTGTGTTGACTTTGTAATAGGCATATTTATATTGAGTTTTGCGATATCTATTGAAAAATGTACCTATAAGGTCTCTCTCGTGTTGATTCTGACCTGTTTCGTTGTCATTCCAATATTCAGGGAACATCGACTCTATTTCAGCAGGCATTAGACCAGAAAAAATGGCGTTGCGTGCAAATTGTGTAGCGGTTGGCAATATGCTACAATAGAGTTCGGTGCTGATGTTGAAGTGTGGCGTTAGCAATGGACGAATGCTTTCCCATTGGTCGAGGCGACAATTGTCAATGATTATGAGCACTACTTTTTTATTTTGCTCAAGAAGTGGCAATATGCGGTCTTTCATTATTCGATTCGACATTAGTGGCACATTGTCGCCAGTGCGTTGCTGCATCCACGCAAGGTAGTTTTTGCTCACAAATTTTGCAAAGCCTTCGTTGGCACTTCTTTTTTGTAGGCGCTGTATTTCCTCCATTGCTTTGATGCCTTCAAGGTCGATGTCGTATCTAACAAGTTTCTGATACAGTGCGCTCCAATCGTCAAATGTACTACATTGGTTCATCTCCATCGAGATGGTTGCAAAGTCGGCCTGATAGTTGTGTTGTGTGGTTTGACTAATGAGTTGCTGCTTACCAACAAGTTGCTTGAGGCATGCCAATAGTTGCATTTTGCTCACTGGCTTAACCAAATAATTGGCTATTTTTTGTCCTATGGCTTGCTCCATTATGTTTTCCTCTTCGCTCTTGGTTATCATCACCACAGGTATGTCTGGATTCTGCTTTTTTATTCTGTTGAGCGTTTCCAAACCACTCATATTTGGCATGTTTTCATCGAGCAAAACAACATCGAAGTGTTGGGTATTGAGTGTCTGAAGTGCATCGGCACCATTTGAAGCGGTTTCTACTTCGTATCCGGCGTTGCTCAGTATGATGCATAACGGACGAAGCAGGTCAATTTCATCGTCGATCCAGAGAATTTTTGCTGCCATAAGTCAAAAAAAGTTTTTTGGTTAAACTTCGAAAAGCAAAATCTACTCAGCTATTTTATTGAGGTAGAATTTGCTGAAGAATTTTTCATACTCTTCGCCTATCGACGAGAGGAGTACCAAACGCAGATTGTTGTCAGACACTACATATATCTCGGGCAATGTAGCTGAAGTGAGATCGTGCCACCAGCTTTTGTCACGCACGGCATAGAAGTAATTCATAGCCTCTGTTTTATTGCTAAAGCCACTGACTATCAGCACTTGACGTTCGTCAGCCAAAGTAAGTGTTTGTATATCGAGATCTTCGAGCAAGTAGTTGCTGAAGTTATAGTCGGCTACGGTAAATTGAGCTTCGGTTTGCAAGCCATTGTCTATTATGCAAACAACTGTGTGCGTAGTGTCGGCATTGTAGGCAAATGTTTTTTCTTGCACATTAGCGGCATCGGCATATTGTCCGTTTTCGTTTAATGGCGAATTGTATTGCTCGGCTCTGACTGGCGTTTTACCTTCATTGAGCATAGCAAGTAACTTGCTGGCAAGTTTTGCCTCTTCACCATTCGGATAGTTGGTTACAATGGTTGTAAGGTCGGTGCGGAAGTCGGCTGTATTTGCCATTTTTGCATACGACAATGAGCGCACGAGCAGATATTTGGGGGTGTAAACCGTGTCAGCATTTTGACTGAGCATTGTGCTTGCTGTAGATATTGCCTCAGCATAGTTGGCACTCAGATACGATGAATATGTATGCTCATAGCGTGCTTCGAGTTCAGCTTTTGCTATGCTTTGCGCCTCCAAGTAGTTTGGCTGATTGAGATATTGCGCAAACTGCGAGTCAGGATAATATTGCTTTATGTTTTGTGCTGTTTGTGCGGCATCAGCTTTAGCGTCGAGTTTGCTTTGAGCCAAATAGAGCAACACGAGTGCATTGTAGCAATCGGCACAGTCGTATTTGGGGTTTCGGCTCAGCAGTCGTTGTAGTTGTGCTATTGCACTTTGGTAGTCTTTTATGTCGTCGTAGAGTATTACACCACTGGCAAACAATGATTTATCTATGCGAGCATTGGCATCGTTTTGTTGTTGTTGTGTGAGTGGCAAGTTGCTCATCAATAGTTCTCGCGTAGGTCGTTGCGCAGTTTGGTTTGTTGCAGCAACATCTTCTGATGCTCTGCCACCTTCGGCTTCGGCATTGCCTAAACCGTTTTCTGGTTGTTCTTCTTCGTCAGCATTGAATATGTTGCTATTCTTGTTCGAACGTCGCCAGTTGTCTTCGTTTGGTCGGCGTCCCCATTTACTTATAAATGTACTTTTGCCGGCGTTCACCATTGTGGTGTTGTAGAAATACCAAAGTGTGCCACTCGTTCCGGTTGAGTTGCGTGTAACGTTATAGAAGTCTGATTGCGACATACCTTCTTCTTCAGCAGCCTCAGCAGCTTCGCGTTTAGCACGTTCTTGACGTTCGGCTTCGTCGAGTATGTCTTGTATAAATTTGTCGCGTTCAGCGGGTGGCAATTGAGCTATGCGCATCAGCGAATCTTGATCTCTGATTACTATCAGCTCTTTTACCAACGGATTGTATCTCTTGGCATTATTAGCTGCCTCTTTTTGTCGTTCGTTGTTTTTGTTCAAAAAGACGGCTGCACTATCGAAAGCTTGTCCGGCTTCTATGTAGGTTGGTTGTTTGATATAGATATCGGCTTGTGCCAAAAATGATAGTCCTTTTTGGTTGTCGTTAGCAACGCTCAGCTCTATTGATTTTTTGTAGTCGGTCAATGCTTGTGCTTCGTTGCCTTTGTTTTCGTCCATCTTGCCAATAGCGTAATATATTTGGTCAAGTTGCTCGATATTTTTATCGTCACGAGCCATTTTTTGCAGTTTTTTCTCAGCTGCGGCAAGTTCTTCGGGCGTAGTAGCTACTGTAGCAAGGTCGAGTTTGGCGGCAAAGGTCATATCATAGTCGCCCATACCTTTTGATAATTCCAAAAATATGGGTGCAGCTTTGTCGTTTTCGCCAACTTGCCTATATAGCTGTGCCAAGATATATTTGTAGCGTCGGCGGTTGTGCTTACAGTCAGCATTTTTAGCGGCTTCGCTTATATAGTGTATGGCTTTGTCATATTGCTTTTGCTCTATCAACACATTGGCGTAGGCTGCCATATATTGTCCGTAGAGGTCGGCTGGTGCAAGTCCGTCGAGGTCGTAGCTTTCGAGGGCTGTAAGTGCGCTAATGTATTGTTTTAGTTGCGTATAGGCTATGGCCTTCCATATTTTACCTTCGTATGCTGTGCGGTCGGTTGGAAATTTGCGCCCAATAAAGTCAAGAACATCAATGGCTTCAAGCTCTTCATGCATCACTATATTGGCTTTGCCTATAAGCAGATAAGCATCGTCAACAAGCGGATTGAACTCCTCTTGTGCTCTGAATCGTTTTTCTTTTTCTGTTTCGCCTTGCTTAGATTTGGGTTTTGTGCTAATAGAGTGTAGCTGTATGAGTTTGTGAGCTTTTTTCAGCGCTGTCTCCATATCAGCACTAGCTGCATTGGCTGTTTGTGCGTCAGAAAATTCATACACTGGCAGTATATGACCATAGTCGTTTTTGTATTGCTGACGTATGGTGTTGATGCCATTTTTGTAAGCTTCGTTGCCATTAAACAGCACGTTGAATTCTGATGTTAGCATCTGATAGTGCCGGCTATACCACGTGTTGTGCTTCGTGGAGCAAGCTGACACTATCAATAGTGCTGCCACTGCTATTATCGTGTATGCTGTTTGTCTGCGCATAAACTATTCTGATAACACAAAAAAAAGGATTGGGTTGAGTTGTTTATCTCTTTTATACATTGAATCTGAAGTGCATTATGTCTCCATCTTGCACTACATAGTCTTTACCTTCGATGCCAAGTTTGCCAGCTTCTCGGCAGGCTGTTTCTGAGCCCAACTTTACAAAGTCGTCATATTTTATTACTTCGGCACGAATAAAGCCTTTTTCAAAGTCGGTATGAATAACGCCAGCAGCTTGTGGTGCAGTATATCCGTTGTGGAAGGTCCATGCGCGCACTTCGTCAGTACCTACGGTAAAGAATGTTTTGAGGTTGAGCAAGCTGTATGCCGAGCGTATGAGTTTTACTACGCCAGACTCTTTCAAGCCCAAATCTTCCAAAAACATTTGGCGTTCTTCGTATGTTTCAAGCTCTGATATTTCAGCCTCTGTTTGTGCTGCAAGTATTATTATTTCAGCATTTTCTGTGCTAACGGCTTGGCGCACAGCGTCTACATATTTATTGCCTTTCACTACTGATGCTTCGTCAACGTTGCATACATACATCACAGGTTTCGATGTAAGCAAAAACAGTTGCTTTGCTATCTTCTCTTCAGCCTCTGTAAGTTCCACTGTACGAGCACTTTTACCTGCTTGTAGTGCTTCTCTGTAACGTAGCAATACGTCAAGCATCTTTTTAGCTTCAGCATCTTTGCCACTAATGGCTTGCTTTTCACATTTAGCTATGCGCTGTTCTACTGTTTCAAGGTCTTTTAGTTGTAGCTCAAGGTCTATCACCTCTTTGTCGCGCACAGGGTCTACTGAGCCGTCAACGTGTGTGATATTGTCATCGTCGAAGCAACGAAGCACATGTATTATGGCATCAGTTTCGCGTATGTTGGCCAAAAATTTATTACCAAGTCCTTCGCCACGGCTTGCACCTTTTACCAATCCAGCTATGTCAACTATCTCCACATTGGTAGGCACTACACGTGCCGGATGCACCATCGAGTCGAGCACCTCAAGACGTTTATCGGGCACGGTGATGACGCCCACGTTGGGTTCTATGGTGCAGAATGGGAAGTTTGCCGATTGTGCCTTTGCATTTGAAAGACAATTGAAAAGTGTCGATTTGCCTACATTGGGCAGGCCGACTATGCCGCATTGTAATGCCATTTTATATTTATTTTATCTGAAAAAATATTTTTGTCCGATGCAAATATAGTCAATTTGTAGCCAATACAAAAGGTGCGACTCGCTCTGAATCGCACCCATATTAACTATTATTTTTTCCTTGACGTATTGTGTTTCTCTGATTAGAATACATAGGTGAAGGCTATTGACCATACACGGTCATGAGCATTTCTGAAAATTCTTTGCTTCTCACCTTTAAACACTGGTGTGATACCCATTGAGCAACGCAAGTCGAAACCAATGCCTGATTGCGAATCAAAACCTACACCAAAGTCGGCAGCAACAGTAAATTTGTTCATATCACGAGCAAAGCTACGTATCTGAGCATTATCAACCAACCTTTCGCCATTCTCGTCAGTAGCTGCAAACAAGCCTGCAGGACTACCCGATGCACTTATCTTATAGTCAAAACGTTGGCTCAACTTCGGACCAGCTTGCACGTTGATGCCACGCCACATCTGTATAGGCAAATACCATTTGAAGATGATAGGCATCTGTATGTTGTAGCTCTTAAGATTCAATTTTAGTTTAGAACTTACACCATCTTGGCGAGGTGTACCATAGGTATCATAGTTATCATCGCCCTGATATACTTTGTACTGAAGCGAACGCACGCCTTGTGTTGCATAATGTATTTCTGGCTGTATCGACCAATTGTCGAATCTGAAACGACAAATAATACCCCAGTTGCCAAAATGTGCTTGAATATCATCAGCATCAGAATCGTAAGTGGTAAAGAGCAAACCTGCTTTGAAACCATATTGAAAGTCCATTGCCGAATGCGATGCAACCGTCGTTGTTGTTGTTTCTGTTTCCTCTTGAGCATTAGCAGTCGCTGCACAACAAATAGCTATGATAGCGAATAATATCTTCTTCATTGATTATTTTAGTGTAAATATATCATTAGTTTTCGGGTGCAAATGTAAACATTATTTTCCATTTTTATAGCTCTTTGTATCAAAGTAGAAAAAACTTCTTCCAAACACTACAAAATATCATCAAACGAAAACACAAACAAAACGAGCAAGCCATACAACTACAGCTCGCTCGTTTACTATAATTATGCAACTATGCTATTAGAATTTGAATGATACACCAAGTGAAATGGCAGCAAAGCGGTCCCACGAAAATTCGGCATTGAAACCAAATGAGTTAGAAACCATATAACGTACACCCGTAAAAATAGCAGGCAGTACAAATCTTGCATTAGTGTCATTAACTTTGTGATTTTCATTATTTACATATTCACATTTCCATTTATTGATATCAACAATACCAAATGTCAAACCTGCGTATGTATCGAGCTGAGGAATAAACGAGTAGTGGAGTGTACCACGAGTAGCTATACGAACACGACGAAGATCAACATCACCTTCAGAGCCAAAGCCTACACCAAATTGAGCGCCAACAGATACTGTACCCTTGCTATCGATAACGTTCAGTATGCCATACTCGCCTACCAACCCTACCGAATGTTGAGCTGTTGAATTATCA
>CAJONN010000077.1 GCA_905235955.1 uncultured Marinilabiliaceae bacterium | reverse complement strand
ATTTTTAGCGGAGTGGCAACAGCGACGAGTTCTTTTTGTTACTTTTTATCTCGCTTCGCTCAATCATCTTTGAGTCTTGCGGAAAGAAAAAGTAAAAGATTTGTTTGCAGTACATTTCACTTGCGAAACTTAAGTTATATTCTTTTTCACATCAAGTTTCACAAGTAAAGTTGCTTTGAAGAGTCACCAAAAACATCACAGTTCTTGACCATCAGAGTAAAAAGGCACAAATGAAAATATACCAAATATACAGCACTCAACCTACGAACTGCACCTCTACACCATCGATATCAGCCATTCGCATCTGAAAGTCGGCTGCAATGGCTTGTCGCATACGCAAACGACACGAACAGCTAAGATCAAATTGTTGGTTCAGAACTTCGAGCGAAGCATCTTTCACTACTTTCATTACATCGTTCATAGCCGCATACGGAAAATGCACATCGAAGGTGTTTTGCACATATTGCTCTACAATATTTGCATTAGCTATAGCATCGGCTGTAGCTGTTTTGTAAGCTACAATAAGTCCGCTCGTGCCTAATTTGATACCACCAAAATAGCGCACTACAACCACCAAAATATTAGTTAGGTTGTTCGACAATATTTGCCCATAGATTGGTCGCCCAGCCGTACCCGATGGTTCACCATCATCGTTGAAGCGAAAATTGTCGTCAGCCAAACCAAGTTTCCATGCATAGCAACAATGACGAGCATCGTGATATTTTTTTTCGGCTTGCGAAATTATCTCTTTTATCTCATCAAGGTTAAATACTGGATAGGCAAAGGCCAAAAACCGACTACCCTTCTCTTTGTAGATGCCCTCTGATGGTTGTGCGATGGTCAGATACTTGTCGTTGCTCATAATTTATCAGAAAAGGAATCCGACATTGACTGATACATTAAATCTATAATCAGGTGAATAACAGAGCGTTATATCAAACGGCAAACGGAACAAATCATAAGCAACAGTAGCGCCAACACCATATATCCACTCATGTGGTTTGAATACTTCTTTGTCGTCAAAGCAGTTGTTGAGTGGGGTAAATATTGTAGCCATATTGCCTTGCACAATAAGGTAGAAGTCGCCAATCATCTGATATTGTATGCCCAGTTTTGCCATACCCATTGTCGACTCGCTTCGCTGTGCTGTATTGAGTCCGCTGAAGGTAAAATGACTTGGCAAAAATGGTTGCTGACCGCCCAAAAAGGTACGATGTACTATCATTTTGTCGCCGTATGTGCCCACTACGCCAAAGCCTTCGTAGAGCGATATGCGGCTATGCACAGCTTGATAAAAAGTGCCTTCACACGAGAGGCGATAGACATTGTTGGGGTCGTAGTCGACATTGATGCGATATCTGGGACGAAAAGCTAAATAGGCATTGATATCAACCTTTGCGCCACTGCGAGGCAAAAGTTTTCTATCAAGAGTATTGTACCGACGGCGTATATTGAAAAACAGATTGCCAATGCGCCCATCAAATGCTAATGTATCGTTGGTTATGTTTGGATTGAGAGAAAAAAGTTCATACCCTAACTTGAGTCGGGCATCGTAACAGGTAGAGACTATATTGCCTACTGAGAGCGAAAACTCGTTGCGCATATAGTCATAGATAGCTTCCTGATGTTTTTGGGCATAGATAGGCAGTTCGAACATATCTATTTGCCATTTGCTCTCAATAAATTTGCTAAAGTCTCTGCCATAATATTGCCTATGACTCGCCATTGCTCTAAACGACTCAGACAGAGCCACTTTGGCATTAGTAAGCGAACGATCGAAAATAAGATTTTTGCCCGTATAGCCCACAAGTAGCGATGCTCCTGTAAAGGTGTTGTACGACAAGCCAACGTTGAGAAACGACATTGGAAATTCTTCAACTATGAGCTTCATACACACATCGTTGCCATCGCCTATAGGTATGAGTTCGTATTGTATTTTGCTATAATATCTGGTTGAATATGCTTTGCGTATCGACTGATGAATATCGTCAACAGAATATACGCCACCATAGGTAAGCTTGAGATTGTAGAGAAGAAAATGCTTGTCGGTGTGGCGCAAACCTTCAACCTGAAAATCAGTGATGCGCACTTTGCCATAGTTGCCATCGAAGCGAGATGTATCAGCGTATGGAACTCCGTAGGCATTGTGTAGCGAGTCGGCTAAGTGCTTGAAGAATGGATAAAAATCTCGACCAATAGAGTCGCCTATTGCCAAAATTTCATCACTAGAACCAAAGCTGGCAGCACTATAAGCACTCACATCAGGTTCGAGCAATAGGTCGCAAATGCTTCGCTCGGTAACAAGGTCTTCGGCATCGCGAAAGTTGATAACTTGCATCATTATGTCGAGCGGATTGCTAAGTTGTTCGGGCGGTGTAAGACCTTCAAATAGATTGACACCAATAATGTAATCGGCGCCCATTTTCTTCACATCAGTTACTGGAAAGTTGCGCACTACGCCACCATCGACAAGAACTGTGTTTTTATATTTTGTAGGAGCAAAAACTCCGGGAATAGCCATACTGCTACGTGTAGCAAAGGCAAGGTCGCCCTTGTCGATAACTACGGCACTGCCATCGCGCATGTCAGTAGCAATGCACTTGAATGGTATTGAGAGTTTACTAAAATCTTTGTTTTTGTAGAATGGAAAAAATATTTTTTCGAGCAAAAGCATAACCTCTTGTGGTTCAAGACCTTTAGGAAGTTTAAACTTCATACCCTTTTCGATAGGCAATTGGAGAGTGTAGTTGCCATATTCATCTTTGGTATCGATGGGCATATCGCTATATCGGGTGGCAGTGCTTGTGATGATGTTTGACCAATCGGTTTCGATAGCCA
The DNA here is from genome assembly GCA_905235955.1 of uncultured Marinilabiliaceae bacterium. Lineage (GTDB taxonomy): Bacteria > Bacteroidota > Bacteroidia > Bacteroidales > Marinilabiliaceae > W3P20-009. Next base: position 5,383 of record CAJONN010000077.1, on the reverse strand, counting down.
TTTGGCGTATCTGCCTACCATTGTAGCCACAAGCATACATTGCTGCTACTATTGAGCCCATACTGGTACCCGTAATGTAGTCTATCTGCAATCCGGCACTATCTATTGCTTGCAAAATACCCACATGCGCCAAACCTTTGGCACCGCCACCACTAAGCACAAGACCTATTTTAGGGCGTTCTTGTGAGTGTGTTGCCAAGCATATAAGCAGAGCAAATATTAGTGCTATTTTTTTCATTTATCGACAGTTAAGTTGTCTGTTATCATTCTGTTGTTGTATTGCTGTACGTAAGCTTTTATTTTTTGTTCAATATTAGATATATCGCTATGTGGCAATATGTTATGTTCAAGTTTTGGGTCGGCATTGAGGTCGTAAGCTGCAGTTATTTGTTTGCCATCGAAATATGCTATTGTGTCATTCATATAAATCTGATAAACATCGGTATTGTAGTTTACCACAAAACGTTGCTGACTTTCGTCAAAGAGGTCAGAGCCAAACGAAACGAATGGTTTGTTGTAACCCAAATATGAGAGCACCGATGGCATAATGTCAGCTTGCTGTGCGAGGCGTTCATCTCTGCCAACGAGCGAAGTATCTGACGGACAATAGAATATGATTGGTATGGCAAATGCATTGGCATTGGTTTTATATTCGTCATGGTCGCCCGGTATATTGTGGTCGGCTGTGATAACGAAGAGTGTGTTGCTAAACCACGGTTGCTGACGAACATTGTCGAAGAACATACGCAAAGCATTGTCTGAATAGCCAATGCACTGATGTAAAGGTATGTTGCCTTTGGGAAATACACCTTCGTAGCGTGCTGGCACTCTAAAGGGGTGATGCGATGAGAGCGAAAATAGTGCGGTACAGAATGGTTGTGGCAATTTGCCTATTTCATTGGCATAATATTGAAAAAACTTATCGTCCCAAATACCCCACATTCCATCAAAATCGTCGTCATTGCCATATTCATTTTTACCTCTATATTGCTGAAATTTAGCTATTTTAGCAAATGCATCGAAGCCCATAGAGCCATTTGGAGCGCCATGAAAAAAGGCCGTTGTGTAGCCCTCATTACCGAGCAAACTTGCTATGCTATTTACTTTATTATTGGAATATTCGCTCACTACGTAGGGCAATGTTAGTGATGGTACGCTTGCCAATACGCTTGGCATAGCATCTATCGATTTTCGCCCATTGGCAAAAGCATGTGTAAAGATGAGGCTGTGCTGTGCAAGCGAATCGATAAACGGTGTGTAGCCTTTGTAGTTGCCACCTTCAAGGTCAGGATTGAACGATGCCATAAACTCTCGGCTAAAACTTTCAAGTATGAAAATGACTACATTCATTTGGCGAATATGCACACTATCTGGTTTAGCTGCATGCACTGGCGTATATATCTGCTCCAATTCGTCGGGCGAGTAAAATTCGTATTTCACAAAGCTCTTTTTGCCTATTGTTCGGATGATAGAAAAAGGAGTGTTGAGCACAATAGCGCACTCTTCAGGCGAAGATACGTATGCTGCTGCGTTTGAGAGAGTTATCGGACGTGTACTATGCTTGAATCCGCCTCTTATGCCACCAACGCTCAAGAAGGCTATCAGTGCCAAAACAGCTACGCCTACCGTGCCGTATGCAATGTTGTTGCGCAGTGGAGTAAGTTTGGGCTTCAGGAGCAAAGTAACCTTTACAAATATTACCATCAGCAATACGAAGTAGAGCAAAACATACCAATAATCTATCAGAAATTGTCCGCAAAGCGACAACATATTGCTTTCGTTGGCAAAAATATCTTTTACATTGAATGTTGTTCGCTTGAGAATAAATCTATAATAGATAAAGTCGCAACAATTAGCAGCTATACCTATTGCGTTGAAAACAAAGAAGATACCATTGGTTACACGCTGCATTATAATGTTTGATTTTGCTCTAAAACTAAGCACATAAACAACAACATAGAGCAGGTTGAGATAGATGAGTGCACTCAAATCGAAACGCAATCCGCCCCACATCATCAGAGCAAAACTTTGTGGCGTTACATTATGGAAAAGATCAGTATTAAACAGATAAAAAGATACTCTGAGTATGCTGTATATCAACATCAACAAAATAAATCTGTAAACTATAATAAGGTATTCGTTTACCTCAAATCTCTTTTTCATTGTTGTATTTGTCGTTTTTATATCTTTGCAAAGATAATTCAAAAAGAACTTGACACCGATAACCAAACGGCAAAAATTGAAAATATTTTCACTCCCCAAAAACAATGAGTGCAACAACCGATAAATATGGCGTATCATACTCTGACGATGGGCTCACACTCATCAGTGCACCACCCGACTTAGAGGGCTCGTATGTCATCGGTCTACAAACCCAACATATTGCCGACGGAGCCTTTTCAGGTTGCCACAATCTGAAGCACATCAGCTTGCCACAAGGGCTACAAACTATTGGCGAATGTGCATTTTTCAACTGCAAACAACTCACATCGGTTGACCTACCCAATACACTTGAATATGTGGGCAATTATGCCTTTGCACTATGCATAAAGATGACCGAAATAACATTCCCTGACTCTATAACCGACTTAGGTTTAGGACTTTTCAGCGGATGCAAAACATTGCAAAGCATAACCCTACCAAGCACTCTGACCTATATCGATGCACATTTTTTTGAAGGATGCCCCACCCTACGCACCATCAACGCAAGCGGTGCACTATGCACTCAAAGTGGCATGCTCTGCTCAGCCGACAAGCGCACACTCATATTTTGCCCACCACAAGTGGCACAAGGCAAGGTGAACATACCAGAAGGTGTTGAAAACATTGCAGATGGAGCATTCACTAATTGCCTACAACTCACACACATACATCTGCCATCGTCAGTAGAGAACATTGGCAACAACGTATGGCTTGGTTGCAACAATATATGTTCGTTCAGCACCGCTTCTGATGGCAATTTTACTTGCACTGCCGATGGTATGCTCTGCACAGCCAATGGCACACTTGTGCGTTGTCCGCCAGCCACACAACAAACATCAATACACATTGGCAAACCTATTATAGCCATTGCCGATGGAGCTTTTGAAGGTTGCAAAAACATAGAGAGCATAACATTTGACATAGCGCTACTCACACTACCCAACCACCTATTTGCCAACTGCACATCGCTGAAGCAAATAACACTTCCTTCATTCACAGAACATATTGGACATCACGCATTTAGTCATTGTTTATCGCTTCAAAACATCGAACTTCCTACCACACTTATCAGCATCGGAGAATACTGTTTTTGTCATTGCGAACAACTGCAAAGCATAGTTATTCCTGACGATGTAGCCACCTTATCTGAAGGCACTTTCGACGGATGCACCGCACTATCTACTGTTGATTTGCCCGACACACTAACATCTATTGGACAAGAATGTTTCTGCGGATGCCTCGCACTTACCCTCATCGACTTGCCACGCCAGCTGCAAACAATAGGTGGTGGAGCTTTTGCCAATAGTGCAGTACAAACAATATATCTGCCACAAAGCGTAAAAGCTATTGGTCATGAAGCATTTGCCTACTGCCAACAACTAACACAACTAATTATTCCACAGCACATTGGGCTCACCGATGACATGATAGACAACTCTGACAACGTAACAATAACAACTACCAAATGACCAACCAACAACTAATAGAGCAACTGCAACAATACGTCAGACCAGAGCGATATGCACTGCTACAAAACAAGCTAAGCCAACGCACACGACACATCTGCGTTGTACTTGAAAATGTGCATCACGAACAAAACATCAGTGCCGTAATGCGCACATGCGAATGCTTTGGCATACAAGATTTGCACATCATAGAAAACACCAACAAACAGTCGCTCCACCCCACCATCGACCGCGGTGCCGACAAGTGGCTAACCATAACACGCTACAATGCAACAAACAACAACACTGCAGAATGCATCAGCCATCTACGCCAACAAGGTTATCGGATAGTAGCCACCACACCCCACCCCGCCGAACAAAACGTGCCACCACAACCCGGCTTTGGCGCAAGCTTCACACAGCCACAACGCACCGACAGCCTCTACAACTTCGACATCAGTCAAGGCAAATGCGCCATAGTTATTGGCAGCGAACGCATGGGCATATCAAAATATGTGGTCGACAATGCCGACGACTACATCACCGTGCCAATGTATGGATTCACCGAAAGCCTAAACCTATCGGCCTGCACAGCCATAATAATAGCTCACCTCAGAGCACAACTAACGCAACAAAACATTAGCTTTGAACTATCTACTGCTGAAGCTGATGAAATAATGGTAGCTTGGCTACAAAACAGCATTCGGAACGCAGACCTGATAATGAAAAGAATATTGAAAAAAGAATAAACACCTATGGAAAACAACAACCAAAACAAAAAAGACCGTAGAGAATGGACTATAATGAACCTCTTTATGGAAAATTTCAATCAATTTCCTATAGGTGAAATTGAAAAATCAGAACGCCCAGACTTTATTCTCAACACACTCAAAGGTAAGCGCATAGGAATAGAACTCACCGAACTCAAATACGAACGCAACGACACACAGTTCAACATGCGCGCCTACGAAGACTTTTTGAGCAACATAATGCTCAAAGCCGAAAAAAAATACAACCAAACCAACCAAATGACACTGGTTGTCGACGTGCACTTTGCTGACTCTATAGCACCCAACATTGTGCAACCACCCACCGACGAAGAGGCACAACTCATCACCAACGGACTTGCCGAAACCATAGCTCGCATAGTAACCGACAACCTGCCCGAATCGACAGGAAAACACTACATTGTAGACCGCACATCGAAGTATGGCGACATCAATTTACCATCGATGATAGAATCTATGCACATAACCAACGTAACCGGAAGAATAGACGAAGCATTATGGTATGCTAGCATATCTACACGTGTAAAACCACTCACCATTGACAGCATTGCACAACGCATAAGCGACAAAGACCACAAGCTACATGGCTACAACCATACATGCCAACAACAGTGGCTCATCATCATTCAAAACAGCTTTCTTATGTCGAGCCAATATGACCCCATTGCTGCTCAACGTGCTTTGCGACATCGCTATCGCAGTAGCTTCAATCGCATATTTGTTTTTGAAAGAAGCTCTGCCACAGTGAGTGAGCTAAACCTTATTCACAGAATAAACACATCGTATTGAAAAATCTGTTTGTAAGTTTCGCAAGTGAAAAAAAAACTTCTCGCACAGATGACGCAGAAAGCACAGACTTCAAAATTATTTTTGTAAGATTTGAATAGATTTGTAAGATTTCTGCCTCGAAGAGGCACTCCATATCAACAAATTAGTATATGCGAGATA
>CAJONN010000076.1 GCA_905235955.1 uncultured Marinilabiliaceae bacterium | reverse complement strand
ATCGGGTTTCGTGCTTATTGTTGGAAACAATTTGGTGGTTATATCCCCCTTCGCCCATTCTTATTTTCTGTGCGTTTTTCACTTGCGAAACTTGAGTATATATCTATATCAATTGGCTTATTTCGTTCCAAAATGCTACATTTTCTTCTATTGCTGTGCCAACAACTACTATATCGGCACCTGCATTGTAGGCGTTTTTGATGGCAGTGGCCGACCGCAATCCGCCACCTACTATTATAGGTATATCAACGGCTTGTCTTACTGCTTCTATCATTGGACTTGGTACAGGCTCAGCGGCTCCGCTACCTGCTTCGAGGTATAGCATTTTGAGCCCCAACAATTCACCAGCCATGGCCGTAGCTATTGCAATATCAGCCTTGGTGCGTGGTATTGGCATTGTGCCACTTACATATTGCACCGATGTAACTACACCGCCGTCGATGAGCATATAGCCTGTGGGTATGGTTTCTATGCCGCTCTGTTTGACGCTGAATGCGGCTTGTGTATGTTGTCCTATCAGATATTCGGCATTGCGCCCTGATATGAGTGATAGAAAGAGTAAAGCATCGGCATTGGCTGCCAACTGCGACACTCCGCCCGGAAAGAGTACTACTGGCACATTGGTGTTACGTTTGATGTTTTCTATGGTATACGATGTGTCTGAGCTAACTAAGCTGCCGCCAACAAAGATAAAGTCGGGCGATTTTGTACTCCACATTGATGTGAGGTGCGATATTTTTTGTGGAGTAACTTTGTCAGGATCGAGCAAAATGGCAAGCATTTTTTTGCCGTTAGCTCTGTTTTTTTGTATCTGAGAATAAATGCAACTCATTGATTGTTAGCAATAAACCAAAATAAGTTCGTCGTATACTTCGTATGTGAGCCATACATCGGCTTGGAAGCCGTCTTTCACTACGCTACCTTTGAAGTGACCACTTTTGCCCAGTCGCAAATTGGAGATAAAGATGTGCTCATCAAACAATACGTCAGAGAAGTCGAAGAGTTTGAAGACGGTTTCTTTGGCGCTCCATATTATCAGTGCGGCGTATATTTGTTCTGGTCCGTCAGTGGTAGGAATGTATTTGCGTTCTTTGTATGATACGTATCGTGGAATAAGGTGTAGTACGCGTTTTGAGAAGTATTCCATGTCGAGTGCTACGGGGTGCGATGCCAAACGGATACCAACGTAGCCTATGGTGTGTGTGATGCTAATGCAATGGCTCGAGTCTCGCAGATAGGGCTTGCCTGATTCGCGATAACATATCTCTACATCGTTTCCAAGCATGGCACGCAACAATATGCGCACACTAAGCCACTCTTTACGTCGGCGGTCGTTGCGGAAGCCATCGTAAATTTCACGTTCCGATGGTTTTACTTCATACATTGCCTCTAATTCTGGCAACGATTCGGTCATTTTCCATATACCCATCGAGGCGTTTGCCGTATCTACTTTCTTAAAGAGTGGCATTTTAGCAAATTAAAAATATTATTTTTTATATATAAAAAGGTGATGTTTAATACAGGTTGGTGTATAATATATCTCCAAAGTTTTTGATTTTGCGAATTTATATTATTTCAAATTAATGTGGAAGTTTGAGACTATAAAAACTATAATTTACAGATGTATATTTTGGGGTTATACGATTTTGTCAAAAAAAGCATTTTCTGCAGCTGGTACATATTCTGGTATTTGTTTTATGTAGCCAAAACGCATAAGTATTGTGCCTACTATGTGATATAGCAGTTCTACTACGTAGGGCATACCCTCTAAGTCTTCGCCAAGGTTATGAGCCAAATTGCTACGTCGGCGCACCTGATGTATTTGGTGCAGTACGTCTGTGTTGCTTAGCTCGCTGACGAGTGCTTCGTTGTCGAGCAGGTCAGAGAGTGTAGCTTGTGGTGGTGTAGCTATGTCAAGTTTTTGTGCTGCGAGCCTACAAAGTTCGGTGAGTGCTTGTTTGCATTTTTCTGCTGCTGCGCGTGGTGCAGTTGTTTGCAGTTCTTCAGCATCTGCGGTTGCTTTGTGCAGTGCTATGAGGTCGGCAAAGTCTGAGATGTAATCAAAATTTGACATATATTTTCAGGATTTTGGCTTGATAAAAATATGTTAGAAGTGACATTCAAAAAAAGCAGAATGTCAACCTATAGTCAACCTTCTGCTTTGTGTTGTGTGTCAACTTGTTACTTAGGCCATTTTATTGTGTCAGAATCGAACCAAAATGGTCCTATCTGAATGGTCTGAAGTATGCCGTCATCGAACCACAATGTGATGTTTTTTTCGTCGTAGGTGTATGCTTCGGTGTTGTCGTTGGGCGATACTTCGCCTTCAAGGTCTTCAAGTGAAGGTTCTTCGTAGCCTGCTTTTTCGAGCAAACTGAGTGCTTCTTCTACTGTCTGACCAATTTTTACACCATTTTCCAATACAAACAAATCGCTCTCAAATGATATTTCGGTCAGGCGATATTTTTCTTCTTTATCAAACGATACTGAGAATCCGTCTTGATCATAATAGAGCACTGTAACTTTGTCGTCGGGCGAGTCGCCATAGTTGGCATCTTCTTCTATTTCGTCAGGCTGACCCATAAGTTCGATAAGCTGTTCTTTGCGCATACCAAACTTTACTTTGCTAAAGCCAACGCCGGGCACTATTTTATAGTCGGCATCAGTCATTTGTTCATTTTTTTTTGCCATATTTTATTCTATATCAATATTTTGCTTCGAGGTCGTACTCTTCGGCATTAGTTATTGTTACTTCATACATATTGCCAATAATGAGTGGCTCTGAAGCTGATATAACTACTTCGGGGTCAACTTCTGGCGAGTCAAATTCTGTTCGGCCTATGTAGAATCCGTCTTCTTTGCGGTCTATTATTACACGCATTTTGGTTCCTACTTTGGTTTCGTTTATCTCTTTGCTTATTTGCTCTTGTAGCATCATTATTTGTTCTGCTCTGCTTTGTTTTAGCTCGTCGGGCACATCGTCAGAGTAGTTTTTGTAGCTGTAGGTGTCTTCTTCGTGCGAATATGGGAATACTCCAAGTCGCTCAAAACGAGCTTCTTTTACAAATTGCAATAGTTCAGCAAAGTCCTCTTCTGTTTCGCCCGGATGTCCAGCTATAAATGTTGTGCGTATGTGTATGCCGGGCACTTCTTGGCGTATGAGAGCTAATAGGTTGAGTGTTTGCTGCTTTGTTATTTTGCGTCGCATGAGGCTTAGCATGTGGTCTGATATGTGCTGCAGAGCAAGGTCGATGTATTTGCACACGTTGCTATGCCGAGCCATTACTGGCAATAGGTCTTTGGGGAAGCCGGCAGGGTAGGCGTAGTGCAAACGTATCCATTCTACGCCTTTTATTTGTGCCATTTGGTCAATGAGTTGCGCTAACCGGTTTTCTTTGTAGAGGTCGGTGCCATACGATGAGAGGTCTTGTGCTATGACTTGAAATTCTTTTACGCCACGTGCTACCAGATTTTCTACTTCGGCTATTATCTCCTCCATGGGGCGCGATGTGTGTTTTCCGGTGATGAGCGGAATGGCGCAATAGGAGCACATGCGGTTGCAACCTTCGCTTATTTTGAGGTATGCATAGTGCGAAGGTGTTGTTGTGGTGCGCTCGCTCATTACGTCGCGTCTATAAGTGGCTCCTATTTCGGTTATGATGCCTTTCCAATCAAATTTGCCATAATATTTGTCTACTTCTGGTATGCTAGCTTCAAGGTCGGCTTTGTAGCGTTGCGAGAGGCATCCCATAACGTAGAGGCGTTTTATTTTGCCTTTTTTTCGGAGTTTGGCAAATTGCAATATGGTATCAATCGACTCTTCTTTGGCATCGCCAATAAAACCACAGGTGTTTATTACAACTACTTCGCCTCGTGGCTTTGTGGGGTCGTGTTCTACGCGTATGTTGTTGGCTTTGAGTTGAGTTATAAGTCGCTCACTATCAACCAAGTTTTTGGAGCAACCGAGCGAAATGATGTCAACTGTTTTGAACAATGCACTATCTTGCTTGCCCATTATTTCCCTCCAAATAATGAATCAACAAATGTTTTTTTATCAAATACTTGTAAGTCGTCAACGCCTTCGCCTACACCAATGTATTTCACTGGTATTGAGAATTGGTCTGAGATGCCTATTACTACGCCGCCTTTGGCTGTGCCGTCGAGCTTGGTTACTGCAAGTGCGCTTACTTCGGTGGCAAGCGTAAATTGCTTTACTTGTTCAAATGCGTTCTGACCAGTAGAACCATCTATCACCAAAAGCACTTCGTTGGGTGCCGATGGTACTACTTTTTTCATTACGTTTTTGATTTTTGAGAGCTCGTTCATTAGGTTTATTTTATTGTGCAAGCGTCCGGCTGTGTCAATTATCACTACATCAGCACCTTGTGCTTTGGCTGATTGCAATGTGTCGAATGCTACTGATGCGGGGTCAGAGCCCATTTGTTGTTTTACAATTGATACGCCAATGCGGTCGGCCCACACTTGCAATTGCTCAATGGCTGCGGCTCTAAATGTGTCGGCTGCACCCAGCACTACTTTTTTGCCTGCTTTGGTAAATTTTGATGCCAATTTGCCTATGGTTGTTGTTTTGCCAACGCCATTGACACCTACAACCATAATAACGTATGGCTCACCTGTTGATGGTGTGTCAAAATCTTCTACGTTGTTTTTGTTGTTTTCGGCAAGCAGTGCAGCTATTTCTTCGCGCAATATGGTGTTCAATTCGTCGGTGCCCATATAGCTGTCGCGCTTTACTCGCTCTTGTATGCGCTCTATGATTTTGAGCGTTGTTTCTACGCCTACATCACTTGTTATCAAAACCTCTTCCAAGTTGTCGAGCACATCATCATCTACCTTTGTTTTTCCAACAATGGCTCTGGTAATGCGTCCTAATATCGACTCTTTGGTTTTGGAGAGACCTTGTTCGAGTGTCTCTTTGTTTTCTTTACTTTTAAATAGAGAAAATAATCCCATGGAATTATTATTAAAAGATTTTTGCAAAAATAGGAAAAATAGCGTTATCGGACAAATTGGACATTGTTGCTAAATTACTCTTTTGCCTATCACTTCGTTGAATTGCGCTCTGTATCCGTCGCCAACGGGTATCTGAGTGCCATCGGGCATGGTTACGAGGCTCCTGCTTATGCCACGCACAAATGCTACGTTGACGATAAATGAGCGATGCAAGCGTACAAATTGTTGTTCGTTGAGTTTTTGCATCATCTCTTTCATGCTCATGAGTGTCAGCACGGGTTTGGGCTCGCCGTTGATGTATATTTTGATGTAATCTTTCATGCCTTCGATGTAGACGATGCGTTGTTTGTCAATGCGTACGAGTTTGTATTCGCTTTTTACAAAGAAGAAGTCGATGCCTTCTTGTGGTTCGGCGTTGGTGATGGCAGCATTCTGTTCAAGTTCAATAAGTCGTTTGGCTTTGTTGGCAGCTTTCAGAAATTCGTCTTTGTCGAATGGTTTCAAGAGGTAATCAACGGCATCGAGTTTGAAGCCATCGAGTGCATATTGCGAAAATGCTGTGGTAAAAATAACTTTGGGTAATGTTTTGGCGTTTTGCAATGTTTGCATTAGTGTCAGTCCTGACATGCCGGGCATTTGTATGTCACAAAACAAGAGCTGAATGTTGCCTTGTGATATTATTTCAAAAGCTTCTTTGGCATTGCTACAACGCCCAACGAGTTCGAGATATGGTGCTTGCATAACATATTCGGTCACCAAGTCGAGTGCCAAGGGTTCGTCGTCAACCACCAGTGTTTTTACCTTCAACATTGTTTACTCTATTTTGTTTTTATGAAAATATGTTTTCTATTTCAGCGAGCTAAATACGTTGGAACTCATTTGTTTAGCATATTCGCCTTTTTTCAGTTTCTGACTAACGGTGTTGAATGTTTCGATGGTGTATTGCACATCGGCTTCTGAGTGAGTGGCGGTTGCTATCAGATGAAGCATTAGGTTGTTTTGGGTAGATGTTGGATATTTCACAACCGGACAGAATATGCCAAAATATTCACGTAGGTCGATAACCAAATTGAGTGCTTCGTTGAGTGCCGATTCTTCGTCGGTGGCATTGCTACACTGAAAGCATACGGGTGTTATGGGCGATTGTGTGTTGCCTATGTTGATGCCATTTTGTCGCAGCCCGTTTTGCAGTGTTGAGGCTATGCTACGCACTTTGCTACATAGTTCGGGATGTTGGCGAATGATTTCTAATCTGGCTATAATGCCTTTTACTACAGCTACTTGCAAGGCTTTGGCAAATATTTGTGAACGCATATTGTAGCGCAAGTAGTTGGTAACTTTTTCGGTTGTAGCTATTACTGCGCCTACACAAGCAAAGGCTTTGGAGAAGGTTGAAAATATTATGTCTACCTTGTCGAGCACGCCAAAATGTTCGGCAGTGCCTTTGCCACAATTGCCCATTACGCCAAGTCCGTGGCTGTCGTCGATGAGTATTCTGAAGTTGTAGCTCTCTTTGAGGGCTGTTATTTTATCAAGTATGCTAAGTTCGCCCGTAAGCCCAAAAACGCCTTCGGTGATGAGCAATATGCCACCTTTGCGCTCTGTTTTGTTGACGTAGCTCTGCGCCATTTGCAGTTTTTTGCTACAATTCTGAATGTCGTTGTGTGTATATACGAAGCTTTTGCCACCTTTGGCTTTGTGCAGAAATATGCTGTCGACAATGCAAGCATGGCAGTCAGAGTCGTAGACTATAACGTCGAAGCGTGAGCAGAGTGTGTCGATGAGTGAAAGCATGGCCTGATAGCCATGGTTGAGCACAAATGAGTCTTCTTTTTGCAAAAACTCAGCAAGTTGGTCTTCAAGTTTTTCGTGTTCGGTAGTATGTCCGCCAAGTATACGAGAACCCATCGGATATGCCAATCCCCATTGCTGTGTAGCTTGTGTGTCGGCTTCTCTCACTTGAGGCATATTAGCAAGTCCCAAATAGTCGTTCAGACTCCAGTTGAGCACATCTTTGCCTCTAAACTTCATGCGCGGACCGATAACTCCTTCGAGTTTAGAGAATGCAAAATAGCCGTGCGCCATGCTTTGATAGCGGTCGAGCGAACTATATTTGGTGTCATCAATTTTATCAAAAATATCCACAATCAAAAATTTTTGGATGCCATTGGCAGTTTTGTATCAATATGGCAAATATAATAAAGTTTTTGCATTATGATATATTTGATTTTTGTGGCTCTTTTTAAATGAAAGTGCCATGTGTATATTTTACTCTTGTGATAGGAAGTGTGCAAATATTTGTCGAGCGTATGTTTGGTCTTTTACTCCGCCTGTTTCGCGAGCTGAGTGCATACCTATCATTGGGTTGCCTATGTCAACTCCGTGTATGTCTATTTGTGAGGTGAGTAAGTTGCCAAGTGTAGAGCCACCTGCTATGTCGCTTCGGTTGACAAATTGCTGATATGGCACGCCTATTTGGTCGCATAGCTGCATGAATATGGCACTGCTGTCGGCATCGGTCATATATTTTTGGTTGGCAGCTATTTTTATAACAGGTCCGCCGTTGAGGGTGGGGTGTAGGTTGGGGTCGTGGCAGTTGGGAGTGTTGGGGTGCAAGGCGTGTGCTTGGTCGGCAGAGATGAGGAACGAGTTGTAGGTTAGGCGCTGGCGTTCTTCGGCACTGAACCCAAATTTTTCAGATATGCGCTCTATGATGTTTTTGAGCAATGGTGATGCTGCACCTTGTTTTGTGCCGCTTCCAACCTCTTCGTTGTCGAATATGCAAATCATTTTGTTGCTATTGGTGTTGAGGCTGTCGCACAAGGCTGTTGTTGCTGCGTAGACCATTGAGAGGTCGTCGAGTTTGGGGCAGAGCACTAGCGAGTTGTCAAGGCCAGCTATTGTGCCACGCTCGGTGTCGTAGAGTGTGAGGTCGAAGTCGAGAATGTCGTTAGAGGCTATGTTGAGTTCGTGCGCAATGGCTTCTTTGAGCGTCAGAGGTGTGAGTTGGCTACCGTCGAGAGCTTGCACAAGCAGTGGCATATCGGTTTGTTTGTTGAGCGACATTTGCTCGTTGATGCTCCTATTCATGTGGATAGCAAGGCTGGGTATGATGCCTATTGGTCTGCCAAAATCGAATAGACGTTTGGTTGGATGCAATGCGTTTGACGAGCGCAGTGTGATGCGACCAGCTGCTGACAATGGGCGGTCCATCCATGTATGAAGTATGGCTCCACCGTAGGTTTCAGTGTTGAGTTTCAGTAGTTTGTTGTCAACAAGCATTTCGGGGCTTGGCTTGAGGCGGAATGTTGGCGCATCGCTGTGGGCTTATTTTGAGTCGATGGAGATTCCTAAGACA